>CAMYJM010000067.1:6262-19266 GCA_947258635.1 uncultured Acidimicrobiaceae bacterium | reverse complement strand
ACTCCCCGCGCGTCCGGGGGACGGTGCCCTCGAGTCGATGGCCCAGCAGCACCGGCGTCACCCCGATGCGGTGAAGATCGGTGGCGCCGTCTCGAGAGTCGATCTCGAACTCGACCTCCGGCATCCCTGCGACGGTGACGGCGACAACACCGCGTGCGGCGTCGAGCGCGTAACGGACTGGGGACATCGGGTCGTCGCGGATGGTCAGCCCCTGATGCTGGGTAGTGACGGGTCCCGGGCGAGGGAGCGCCACGACATCGGCAATTCGAGACTTGTGCAGGCCGATGACCTCAGTGAGCATCGCTTCGTCGGGTGGAGACGGCTTGGCCGGAATCTCGAAATACCGGGCTCGCAACTGCGAGGCGTATTCAGCCGCCGCCAGCGATACCGGCATCGCCCAGCCCCGGCCGACCATCGGCACCGTGCTCGCCGGAGTGGTCGCGCGCACGGCAGGGGCGGCGACCGGAAGGACGTCCGCCGGTGGAGACGGCATCAGCGCCTCGGTCGTATCGAGACGAGCGGCCTTCGCCGTCGCCATCAACTGGAAGGCCATCAGGGCGGCGAGAACGGCCGAGATGCGGTGAACGGTTGTCCAGCCTCGGTTTCTCGCCCCGCCCGCAGACACTCGCCCACCCCCTGTTCTTTCGCTGCGGTGGCTTCACCCTACAGAACGGATTATCGGCAGTCAGCGGTTCCGACTACACACCCCACTTGCCAACCATGGCGAAGATAGCGATGACGACCAGCAGCGTATCGAGGATCACCCACGCGATCAGCTTTTTGGTCTCGGCATTCCCGGAAGCGTCGTCACCCGATCCAAAGGCGGCGGTAGCCCGTTCTCCAATCTTGGCGGTCACGACGATCCCGAGAATCGTGGCAATGATGACCACCATGAAGCCGATCGAAACGAAGGCGTGACTGAATTCCCATCCTGCATCGAGAACCAGCCAGGTTCCCGTCACCAGCACCAGGATCGCCGCCGGCATGTAGAGGATCCGCCCCCAGCGCAAGGTCATCCCCGTCCACGCCGCCGCCAGCTGCCCGCCTTGGGCGACCAAGCGCCTCGTGGACAGGAACTGAACCATGTTGGCTCCGAGCCATGTGGAAACCCCCACAATGTGGAGCACTAACAACAGATCGTACATTGACCCTCCCGGTCCACTCCCGAACTGATTTCCAAGCCTAACGCCAAGCGGCCGGCCGGAAACTCCGCGGGTAACGTGCCCGCACATGCACGAGGAAATCATCGCGGCCTCGGCGGCGCTCCACGAGACCTTGCGCCCCGAAGTCATCGAAACCCCGCTCGTGAGGCGGCCGATCTTCGACAGAGCGGGTTGCCGAGTGCTCGCCAAGCTGGAGAACACCCAGCACACGGGCTCCTTCAAATACCGCGGCGCCACCGCCAAGCTGAAATCGCTGGCCCCCACCCAGCTCGCCTCGGGAGTCGTGACGGCGTCGACGGGCAATCACGGAGCGGCCGTCGCCAAAGCGGCCGCCCAACTGGGTGCCGCCGTCGAGGTGTTCGTCTCTGCCGACGCCGACGCGACCAAGGTTGCGGCCATCCGCGACCTCGGGGCCGCCATCCGGACGATCGGCGGCGACCCGGTCAACGCCGAAGCGGCCGCCCGGGAGGAGGCGCAGCGGGGCCGAAAGACGTATGTGCCGCCGTACAACGACGCCACGGTGATCGCCGGCCAGGGGACCATTGCCGTCGAGTTGACCCACCAGACGGAGCCACCGGAGGCAGTCATCGTCGCGGTGGGCGGCGGCGGGCTGATCTCGGGGATCGCCGCCACCCTCCGCCGCCACTGGCCGGCCACACGCGTCATCGGGGCCTCAGCCGCCAACTCGGCGGCGATGCACCATTCAGTGGCTGCCGGCTCCATCATCGATGTCGATCACCGGGACACTCTCTCCGACGGAACCGCAGGAGGCATCGAGGCACGATCCATCACGTTCGAGATGTGCCAGACGCTCGTCACCGACTGGATCCTGATCTCCGAGGACGAGATCGCATCGGCAATGCGGGCCTACATGGCCAATTACCCGGACCGAATCGAAGGAAGTGCCGGAGTCGCCCTTGCCGCCGTCGATCGCGCCGACCTCAGCGGACGCGTCGTGGTCGTCGTCTGCGGCCGCAACGTCTCGGCCGAGACGCTCACCAAGATCGGTATGAGTCGCTGACTGCGCCCGGTCTTCGTATCATCCTTCGATGACATCGAGGCCCGTCGCCGCCGCCGAAGCAGTACTCGGCAAAGTCGATTGGCTGGCCAATCGCGGCTCCATGCTGATGCGGGCGACGGCCGTATTCGCTTGGGTGGGCGCGGCAATCGCAACGGTGGTGGTTTTCGCGGAGCTGGGCGGACTCGGGTGGCTCCTCGGTCTGATCTTCCTGGTGCCCGGGGTCGTTCTGTGGCGTTACGGCATCCGCCTGGCTTCGGCCCTCGATGCGGAGAAGATCAGAAGCCAGGTCGGCGAGGCGGCCGGCCTGGCCAAGGCCAGGCTGTCCGAAGTAGCCGGCGGCATCCAAACGACTCGACGCCAGATGCTGCGAGGTGGCCTCCAGGTGATCAAGTCGGTGCGGGCGGTGCGGGCCGACCTCGGGAACCTCGGCATCGACGTCTCTGACCTCACCCGGCTCGCCAATCCGGGGAGGATCGGGATGACGGTGGCGAGCCTCGTCATCGGCCTGGGGTTGTGGATCGTTGCCGCCATCGGGATCGTCGTGCGGGCGGTGCTGTAGCGCCGGGCAATCCAACGCGGCCCGGCCGGGCGTAAGCTGCCGGCATGAGCGAATTCCCCCAACTCCAGCAACCTGAGATTCATGCTGATGCCTTCATCGCAGACACCGCACGCGTCTTCGGCGACGTGACGATCGGCCCCGGGGCGTCGGTCTGGTTTGGTGCCTCGATCCGGGCCGAGGAGGCACCGGCGACCATCGGGCCGGGCAGCAGCGTTCAGGACAACGCCGTGATCCACACCGACCTCGGCTTCCCGGTGCACCTCGGCACGGACGTCACCGTCGGTCACGCCGCGGTGGTGCACGGAGCCACCGTCGAGGACGGCGCCCTGATTGGGATGGGAGCGGTTCTCCTCAACGGCGCCGTCGTCGAACGGGGTGCCCTCGTCGCCGCCGGCACCGTGGTTCCGCCCGGGGTCACTGTTCCGGCAGGAATGCTCGCCGTCGGCAGCCCAATGAGAATCTCCCGGGAGGTGCGCGCCGCGGAGAACGAGACCACGGCCCGCGGACTCCGCCACTACCAGGCCTACGCCGAGATATACGCAAGACACCAAGCGGAGGGATCGCCATGAGCTTCTGGGACCGCATCGTCGCCGTCTTCAAGCGCGAGGCGACAGATGTCAAGGAGGGGCTCTCCAGGGTGGGAGAGACGCTCGATGCCGAGCTCGCCCGCAAGCAGCGGGAACTCGACGCCGAACCTCACGAGCGAGTCGACATGATCCTGGATGACATCGAGGCGGCCGACTCCCGCTTCGAGGAACTAGAAGCCAAGCTGCGGGCAACGATGCCGGAGGACACTGAAGAGAGGTAGACCTCGCCCACGACGCGCCGTGTAACTCGGCGAGATCCCGATTCGGCCAAGTGCCAATCTCACTCGCACGATTGGAAAAAGTCGTCGCCGGGGCCGCCGGAGCACGAGTCGATGCCGGGGCCGGCGAGCAGCCTGTCGTCGCCCGCCCCACCGAAGAGCCGGTCCCTCCCGGCGGCACCCGCCAGATAGTCGGCACCATCCTGGCCGTACAGCCTGTCGTTGCCCTTGCCGATGCCGCCCCAGAGCTGGTCGCGACCCCTGTTTCCGTAGAGCCGATCGCGGCCGGGGCCGCCACAGAGAACGTCGTGTCCCCGCAACCCGTAGATCGTGTCGTTTCCGCCGAACCCGACGATGACGTCCGGCCCAGGGGTGCCGACGAGGATGTCATCACCGGCCGTACCGACGATCGTGGCCGCCCGCCCGTTGCAACTGGGACCAGAGGGAGGTGGTGGCGGCGGTGGAGGTGGTGGCGGCGGCGGCGGCGGCGAGTCGACCGTGATGGCCACCTTCTTGACCGGCGAGTTGACTTTCTCCGTCACCGACAGGAAGGCCGCCCCGCTCGCCGTGAAAGCGATAGCCTCGCCCGGTGTCTTGGGGGCGATGCAGCTGGTGACCGGAAACGCCCCCAGGGCGGCGAATACCGTTTGTCCACTGTCTCTCGTCCAGGCAAACGTCTCGGCCGCGTTCTTCACGAGAATCAGCGAACCGTCCGGGGAGATATCGGCTCCGGTCATCGGGCCGTACTTCGTATCGCGGCGCTGCTTGATGGCGACTTGGGGTTGGGCGGTGATCAGAACGCCTTCGACGAGCTGACCTTTCCCGATCCGGTACACCCAACCCATGTCGGTCCGGCCGTCGATGGTCGAAAGCTTCTTCTCGACGATCGCCAGGTCGCCACTGCGCGGGTCGACGATCAGCGATTCGGCGTTGCGCCGCCAGGTCGTGCCCGGCCGGTTCGGGTTCGCATAGACAAACTCGAACGACTCGATCTGATCCCGCGGAATGGTGATCGACCGGCCGGCGCCGGGAGGGGCCGGTTCAGCGATGCGGTGAATCACGACCTTGGCGCGCCGCTGCGCGTTGTCGCCAAAGTCCGCGACGTACAAGTAGTCCTTGTTGGCGTTGGGGCCCGGGCCGATGGCGATGTCCTCGAAGTCCCGGGCCGTGATCCCGCCGAGGTTGACCGTGCCGCGGTCGCGGCCGGTGCCCGTCATGGCGAAGATCCGCGCACTATCGCCGCTGTCATTGTGCAGCCAGTAGCGATCCGAGTGGGTCCGGGAAGCGACGAGCCCCGAAGCCTCGTTGATGGCCGTCTTGGAGAGTTGGCCTACCTGCCGGACGTTGCCGAAACTCGGGCAGTTCTGCTCCGCCGCGTGGCCGGCGGGGGCTTCGACGGCGGCGAAGAGCGAGAACAGCAACGCGAGCGCGAACGCGTTGCGACGTCTTCTCATTGTCGGCCGGGTTGTGTGGATCATGGTGCGTTCTGCAATCCGCGCGTAGGCGGAGCGACCATCCATATCTGCTTGCCCCACGAGGCGAACACGGACGGTAGCCAACGGAGGCGTACCGTGTCAAAGCTGCCGGCGCGACCCCGGCATTAGAAAACGGCATCCGTGTAGTGTTCTCCACTCCCTCCCAACTACGGGGCCGCAGCGTGATTGGTGACGAATTCACCCACCAGATGCCAGATATGTACCCCGACGAGACGCTCGAATGGATCGAGTCTCTCGACCGGGTGATCGACGCCGATGGGGCTCCCCGCGCCCGGTTCCTCATGGCAAAACTGCTGAAGCGGGCGCACGAGCGCGACATCGGAGTGCCCCGGGCGACGAGCACCCCCTACGTCAACACGATCCCACCCGATTTCGAACGCCCCTTCCCGGGCGACCGTAAGTTGGAACAGCGGCTGCGACACATCATCCGGTGGAATGCGGCGGTCATGGTGACCAAGGCCAATCTCACAGTCGACGGTATCGGCGGCCACCTCTCGTCCTTTGCCTCATCCGACATGCTCTACGACGTCGGTTTCAACCACTTCTTCAAGGGCCACCGTGACGGACCGGGCGACCACGTCTACATCCAAGGCCACGCCTCGCCCGGGATATACGCCCGCGCCTTCACGGAGCACCGGCTCCATGAGTCGGAACTCGATCGTTTTCGCCGCGAGATCGGGGGCGGCGGGCTGTCGAGCTACCCGCACCCTCGCCTGATGCCCGATTTCTGGGAGTACCCGACCGTCTCGATGGGATTGGGCCCGATCAACTCGATCTACCAAGCCCGGTTCCTTCGGTATCTCCAGCACCGCAAGATCCAGGACACCTCCGGGTCGCGGGTTTGGTGCTTCCTCGGCGACGGCGAGACAGACGAGCCGGAGAGCCTCGGTTCGATCTCACTGGCGGGTCGGGAGCAGCTCGACAACCTCACCTGGGTGGTCAACTGCAACCTGCAACGGCTCGACGGGCCCGTTCGCGGCAACGGCAAGATCATCCAGGAGCTCGAGGCGATGTTCCGCGGCGCCGGCTGGAACGTGATCAAGGTGATCTGGGGGACCAATTGGGATCCGCTGATTGCCGCCGACAAAGGCGGCCACCTGATTCGCCGCATGAACCAGTCGCTCGACGGCGACTACCAGCGGTACAAGGCGCGCGACGGCAGCTTCGTGAAAGAGCACTTCTTCGGGCCCGATCCCGAGCTCAAGGCGCTCGTCGAGCACATGACGGACGATGAAGTGTGGGCGCTGCGCCGCGGCGGCCTCGACTACGAGAAGCTCTTCACTGCCTACACGGCGGCGACCGAAGCAACCAACGCCCCCACGGTGATCCTCGCCAAGACGATCAAGGGTTTCCTGTTGGGCGAAGGTGTCCAAGGCGGCATGTCGACCCACTCGGTCAAGAAGCTGAGCCCCGAACAGCTCATGGGGCTGCGCGACCGGCTCGGGCTCGAGGATGACATCCCCGACGAAGCACTGCTCGCCGACCCGGGCAATCCACCCTACTTCCGGCCGCACGAAGACTCGCCAGAGGTGCGCTACATCGCCGAAAGGCGTGACGCGCTCAGCGGCCCCCTGCCCCAACGGGTGGTCCGCACCGAGCTGCCTCTCGAGCTGCCGCCCCACGAGCCGTTTGCCGAGTTCGCCGCCGGCTCCGGAACGGTGGAGGTCTCCACCACCGGCGTGTTCACTCGGCTGCTGCGCAGCCTGGCGCGAGTCGAGCGGTTCGGCGAGCGGGTCGTGCCCATCATCCCCGACGAGGGCCGCACCTTCGGGATGGATGCCCTCTTCAAGGAGCTGCGCATCTACGCCTCGCGCGGCCAGCTCTATGAACCCGTCGACGCCCACCTCCTCCTGTCGTACCAGGAGGCGCAGGATGGGCAGATCCTCGAGGAGGGCATCACCGAAGCGGGCTCAATGGCGAGCTGGATCGCCGCCGCCACGTCGTACGCCACCCGCGGCGTACCGATGGTGCCCTTCTTCACGTTCTACTCGATGTTCGGCTTTCAACGAGTCGGAGATCTGATCTGGTCGGCCGCCGACTCGCGCTCCCGTGGGTTCCTGATGGGCGCCACGGCCGGCCGCACCACACTGCTCGGCGAGGGTCTCCAGCACCAGGACGGCCACTCGCTGCTGCTGGCGTCCACGGTACCCGTGTGCCAGACGTACGACCCGGCGTTCGCCTACGAGCTCGGCACGATCGTCGAGAGCGGCCTCAATCGGATGTACGGCAACGGTGAGGACATCTTCTACTACATCACCCTGTACAACGAGGCATACACCCAGCCGGCCCAGCCGGCAGATGTCACCGACGGGATCATCGCCGGCCTCTACAAGTGGGCCGAAGCCCCCCAAGGTCCCGACCACAAGGCGGCGATCCTGTTCTCGGGAACCGCCCATCTGGCAGCCCGGGCCGCGCAGGCTGCGCTGGAGGAACGGTACGGCGTCGCTGCCGAGCTGTGGAGCGCAACATCGTACAAGTCGCTGCGAGAGGACGCTCTCGCCGTCGACCGGTGGAACCGGCTCCACCCCGACCAGCAGCCGCGGGTTCCCTACGTCTCGAGTCAGCTGGCTGCGGTCGGCGGTCCGGTCGTGGCGGTCACCGACTACATGAAAGCGATACCGGACCAGGTGGCCCGCTGGGTTCCCGGCTACTTCATCCCACTGGGGACGGATGGATTCGGTCGCAGCGATGGCCGGGCCGCGCTGCGCCGGTTCTTCGAGATCGACGAGGGTCACGTTGTCGTTGCCGTGCTCTCCGGCCTCGTGGAACAGGGAACACTTGATCCGCAGACAGTGCTCGATGCCATCGCCCACTACGGAATCGACCCCAACTCGCCGCCGCCGGAGCAGCGGCACTGAGCCCGCAGACCGTCGCCGGCACCTGCCGAGGCTGAGCCTCCCCCCGCGCGCGCTATCTTGCGACCAAAGCTGACTCGAAGGATGTCCTGCCCACCATGTGGCAACGCTTGCGAAACTGGCTCAGCGACGACGCTGCGCAGGAGAAGGACGACACGAGCTGGGGTCTGCCGCTCTGGTGGGGCGCCGGAATAGTCGCCCTCTTCACAGTGGCGATCGCATGGTGCCACGTGCCGGCAGAACCGAATCTGCTCGAAGTGGCCGATGGCCGACCGCAGCTCTCTGTCTTCCGGAGCCTCATCGCAACCGCCGGTGTCGAAGATCAGGTGGCGGCCGCCATCACGGCGGACTTCCCGGGCCTCACCTTTCTCGCTCCGAGCGACACCGCCTTTGCGGCCCTGCCGGAGGAACTGCTGGCCGCCGCCACCTCCGACCCGAATATCGCCTTCCAGCTGCTGGCATTCCATGTGATCGAAGGCAAGGTCAGCCTCACCGATCTCGTCTCTTTGAGATCTGTGACGACCGGGATGGGCGTTGACGTCTCAATCACCGAGCGCGACGGGACCGTCTTCTTCGACACGGCCGCCATCATCGGCCCCGATCTGGAAGCCTCGAACGGCAACGTGCACATGATCGACAGCGTGCTGGGCCTGCAAGCCGCCGGGGGCTGAGCGACCGGGCCACCACTCAAGTCACCGGCGACCGTTCGCGGCCGTCACGCCGGCTCCCGGCGGCGCCACTCGGCGTGGGCCGATCGGATCGCCTCGGCGAGGACTTGCCCTTCGCCGCCTCGTAAGCCTTCGACCATGAGCAGACTCACCGTGTGGGGCCGGGCATGGCGGTCGAGCAGCTCAACCCGCTGTGACAGGCGACCGCTGACGGTGACGGCCGCCAACTGATCCCAGGCGATGTGGAAATCAACCACGGTGGCCCAGAGGTCTCCGGATGGCCGGCGGCCCGTGACTCCGGTTTCGTCGATGCGCAGCAGCAGCCGCTCCCGGCTCATCACGTAGACGAGCCGCAGCAGTATCACCGAGCCGACGGCCACGACAGTCGCCACCAGGCGCAGCGGGGTGCCGCTCGGCCCGAGGAGGCCGCCGGTCCCCCATCCGGCGTTGATGAAGACCGCAGCAGCCAGGACGGCCTCCACCACGAGGCTCCAGACCCAGAACCTGCTGAGGAGATACGTTTGGGTGCGCACCGCGCGACCTTAGGCATGCCGTGCCGGCTCACCCATCGACGGCCGGGGCCGCTCCCCGGGGCCATGATCCGACGGTTTCGTGATACGTTGATGGCAACAGGCGAGCGCGGCCCGGCGCCTCCACTTGGGGGCGCCCCGCCGCCAGACCATCGAGCGGACAGGACCTCATCCGCCGTGTCGCGAGAAAACTCGCCCGCCGACCTCACCCACCCAGAAGCGGGGCCAAGAGGGATTCGAGATCGAGTTCGAGCCGAAGGAGGGCGACTTCGCTTTCGCGGTGGGTGCGCCCAACCTCGATGTAGGCCATCACGGCCGGACCGTCTCGCACGAACTCCGAGTCGAAGACCGACGCCCCGGGATCGGCAACGGCGGTCCCCAGTGTGGCGGCCGTCAGCAGCGGGTTGTCCGGATGAGGAGCCCATTCCAGACCGCCGCGCGATACGGCCACACCACGTGCGCTCGGCGTATCGCCTGCGTAGACCATTGTGAAACCACCCGGCACCGCGATGAGATCGACCCGAGAAAGGCTGTCCTGCGTCCAATCCTCGAATGCACTGAAGACCGGCCCCGGCCGCAGATCCCACGAGCTTCCATCTACCGATTGGGCCAGCCCTATGACGCCGCGACCTGCGGCACCCGTGGCGACAAAGACCATCACCAGCCCGTCGGCAGCTGCGATCACGGACGGGGAAGAAACTCGATCCCGCATCCACGGGAATTCCGCGTCCGGCCTGATGATCGGCTGCTCGTCGTAGCGCCACTCGCCGGCCGGATCGCGGGCGACGGCACGCCCGATCTGAGACCAGAGCTTGTTCGTCCCCCTGTCGAAACCGGAGATCTCGAAGAAGAGCTGCCAGTTGCCTGCCGCGTCGATGATGAGGCTGCGGGGAAAGGCCTCGTCCAGATCACGGGGGGCCCATGGTGCCTCACTGAGGTCGAGAACGGGGCGGTCGGCTCCCTGGTTCCACACGACGCCGTCGGGCGACACGGCGTAAGCAACCGTCGCCAGCCCGTCGTCATAGGCGGCAGAAAGCATGTGGAAGCTGCCATCGCTGACCGCGACCGCGCCGGGGCCGGCGAATCGATGGTCCCATCCCGCGAACATCTCTGGCGTCACAGCTCCCCGGTTCACAAGTCGGACCGATACGGGAGCGAGAGGTGTTGCGGGAACTGTCTCCCGGGAATCCACCGCCGGCCGCGGTGGTGTCCCGGCGTCGTCGAAGAGCGCAATCGCGCCGGCAATGAGCAGCACACCGGCCCCCACTGCGGCGACCAGCGGGCCGAACCGAATCCCGGCAACAGTCGGCGCCGGCGCGGCGAGCCCTTCGTGGCCGGATGCCGATTGCTCCAACATCTCGGCGTACGCGGCGATCTGATCGCGGATGCCACGCATCTTCCGATCCTCATGAGCCTCGAGAATGCTGTTGAGCTTGGCCAGGCCCTGATCGGCGGCAGCTCGCACGGATGCCGGCGCGACGCCAACCAGTCGGGCTACCTCTTCTGCCCCGTAGCCGAATCCGTGACACATCATCACCGCCACCCGCTGCCTCCTGGAAAGACCGCGCAGTGCCTTCGGTACGGCCGGCTCGATCCAGGGAGCCGATTCCGCGGGAACCTCGGGGAGCCGCAGCGGCCGCCGCCGGTACCGGCGCGCCTTGCGGCGACCCATTCGCCATACGTAGTGGGCCGGATCGTCCATGGATAGGACCCGCGGCGCATTTGCCTCCGCATAGGCCAGCGCGGTCGCGGCCGCCGCGGCGCCCACCTCGATGCCGTATCCGGCGATCAGCGCCCGGCGCAGCCGGGTACCGATGTTCTGGACGAACGCCGCTAGGTCCTGAGGAGACGACGTATCCATTTACTTGTTTCTACCTGACTTGGATGCCGCGGCATAGTCAACTGTTGAATTATGGCGGCGACCACAGCAGCGTATCGGGATGGAACTGCGACCACGCGAACCAGAACGACTGGTGGGAGGCCACCGCAGTGCCATCTTCGAGCGCGGCAACAAACCCACCGCCGTCGGCCGTGATGACCAGGTCGGCGAACTCGATCGAGTCCTCGAGCCTCAGCGCGCTAGCCAGCGCGCCGACGGGGAGGGCGACCGCGGTCCCGTCCGGCATGATCACGCCAAGCACCTGAGCCTGGACCGGCAGCCGGGAGTCGACGTCGCCGACCGGGAAGATCGGTCCGTTGGCATCGCGGTTGCCCAGCGGGTCGAGCCGGTACGACCGCCCGATGCCACCGTCTTCGGCGATGATGGTCGTCTCGGGGTGGGCTGCTTTCCAGTCGCCCCACGTGCTCGTGATCACGGCGGCCTGCTCGAGAGTGAAGCCAATCTCCCGGAGAGGCCCGGTGCGGGCTTCACCGGTGAAGGTATCGATGATGCTGAAAGTGTTGAGGTCGAACATCACTTTGTTGGAGCGAGTCAACAGCCCGGACGTTCGCAATACGGGAACCTCGACGCCCTCGGGAACAACGTCGGTGAAATAGGCCTGGGCGGAGCCGCACAGCGTGCAGTAGGGGATTCCCAAGCGACGGTCCCCGAGCGTATCGTTGACCATCTCGTGGACCTCCATCTGATGCTTCGGATAGGCCCGCGCTTCGCCGTTGATGACCACGCCAAAGACGATCCGGTCATCCGGGTACCAGGAGCCTTCCTCTGCCGGCGTGACCTCTGGATCATCGAGAGCCGGGATACATCCCATCTCGCAGGGAAGCGTGGCGCCGAGCGGCCGGTTGTCGATCCGGACACCGCCCCACGACGTGAGCCGCCAATCGACGGTGGCCGCCGCATCGTCGAAAAACGGCTGCCAGCCCGGTTCGACCAATGTCAGGAGCCGGCCCTTGTAGTCCCGGTACTCGGGGTGACTTGGGAGGTCCCAGGCGATCAGGTGATCGGTGACCGACTGCCACGGGCTGAGGAGCGCCAGCGGATCGGCCGCCAGGTCGACGCCGGTCAGCTCGACGAATGCATCGACGAGAGCCGTGTGGACCGGGCCGCCTTGAAAGAAACGGAGCAGGTCGGCGACGAGCCACGCCAATCGGACATCTCCACTTGCGCCGATGATCTCGATGACCGAGGCATCGACCACGTCACTCGTCAGGCTGAGCCACAGCGAATCCAGGTCGGCCGTGAGACCGCCGGCCAGCTCGCCGGTGTCGGTGAGCGGCGGAGGGTCCGGGAAGACATAACCGGCCTGGTTGCGCAAGCGACCGTCATTGATCGGAGGGGGGAAGGTGGTTGTCGACGAGTCTGGCTCCGGATCAGCGGAATCTGAAAAGAGGGCGCTGGTGCTCGACGCCGGCGTTTCCGGCGAACTGGTTGTTGGTTCTACAACGGGCCCGTCCCCGGCGGACGAACACGCCGCTCCGCCGAGTGCGATGGCAATGAGGACGACAGCAGCGCGAACCGGCATCCACCTACCCTACGAGGGATACAGAAGTACGGGAGCCCTTCGGGTTCCTTGGGAGTTGCCGCGCAACTCCTGGCGGCGCGAGACCAGCGGGTTCCTTCGCTTGCGCGCGCAAGCTGTCCGCCGCGACTTGGCTTCCCCCTCCGCCCCTCGTTCCTCGGGGCACCTCCCCCAACACTCGCTGCGCTCGGGGAGGACACATTCCGGGCGCGTTGCGCAGCTCGTTCCCTCCGAGTTTTGGCGCCACCGCTGCTCAGGACTCGAGTTGAGACGACCCCGGGCCTCGTACTCGCTTGGCGACCTCCACAAACTCGTCAACCGGGATCGCGCCGATGGCATCGCCGATCACCTCGAAGGGCACATCATCGAGTTTGCGGAAGCGCACGCAGGACTGACCTACGTCGAGCCGTTTGCCGGTCTCCTTGTACGCCTCCATGAACGCGTCCCGCTTGCCGTCGTCCTGATAGATGCCGCTCAGGTACACGGCG
>CAMYJM010000067.1:2233-6247 GCA_947258635.1 uncultured Acidimicrobiaceae bacterium | reverse complement strand
TGTGGTTCTTCTGCGATGCCAGCGCGGCGTACATGAGGGGCTGTCCGTTGTAGGTGTCGGGATAGGTCTCGACGGGCACCTGGTAGGTAATCATCCCCCAGTTCATCGCCTCCTCGTAACCCGGTGGGAGGTTCTCGCGGATCGTCTCCCGCAACTGGGTGATCGCGTCAAGCCGATCTCCGGGTAGCTCGGCGAGATAATCGTCGACGGTCTTGGCAGTGCTGCGCATCACAAGCCTCCTCGTAGGGCGATACTCTCCCGTCGTGCGTAGCGACAGCGACGAGAGGCGGCGGAAGGCATTATGGCCCGCTTCATAGACCTGAGCCACGAGATCCACGACGGGCTCGTCACATACCCCGGGCTGGCCGCGCCCGCGATCCGGCCGGAGATGACCTTCGCCGCCAGCCACGATCGCTATGACGCCGGGTATGAGTTCCAGATCGACCGCATCGAAATGATCGCCAACACGGGCACGTACATCGACACCCCGGCCCACCGCATCCGCAACGGCCCCGACCTCGCCGATCTAGAGCTGGCCGCGGTTGCCGGCCTCCCGGTTGTCGTTGTCCGGGTACCCCAGGGCGTCACCACGATCGAACCGGACTCGCTCGCCGGCATAGACGCGGCCGGCATGGCGGTGCTGTTTGCCACCGGCTGGGACCGCCACTGGGAAACCGCCGCCTACGGGGTGAACCATCCCCACCTGGGCGTCACCACCGCCGCGGCCCTGGTCGACGCCAATGTCGCGCTCGTCGGGATCGACTCGCTGAACGTCGACGGCACCGCGGATGGCACCCGGCCGATCCACACCGCCTTCCTCGAGGCGAGCATTCCGATCCTCGAGCACCTGACCAACCTCGCCGCGGTTCCCGACAGCGGCGCCCTGCTCTACGCCGTGCCCCCGAAGGTCCGGGGCATGGGCTCGTTCCCGGTGCGAGCGTTCTGCGTGGTCGGCTGAGCGGAGCCTCCAACCGGCTATTCGTAGGCGATGGCCTCCAGGATGTTGAGCCGGGACGCTTTGCGGGCCGGAAGGATCGCAGCAATCAGGCCGGCAATGGCGCCGAACAGCACCAAACCGACAATCTGGATTGCGGGAATGGAAAGCACGTCGATTCCCTGGCTCGCCAACGCCGCCGTAACCGCGATCCCGAAGAACAACCCGACGACGATGCCGAGAATCGAGCCGATGATGGCGACAATGATCGCCTCCCAGCGCACCATCCGGCGTACCTGCCGCCGGCTCATCCCGACGGCGCGTAGCAGCCCGATCTCACGGGTTCTCTCGAACACGGAGAGGGCCAAGGTGTTCGTGATCCCGAAGATCGCGATGATCACAGCGAGTGCCAGCAAGGCATTGAACATCACCAAGATGGTGTTGACCTGGTCCTCTTGTGATTGGCGGTACTCCACCTGATCGCGGACCGTCACGTTCCCGTAGTCGGCGGCGGCGGTCTCGACGATCCCTCTGGCGGCGTCGGCGGCAACCCCATCGGCGGCCTTGACGGCGAGTACGAAGTCGACGTCTGTACCGAAGCCGCTGAAGTTCTCGGCGTAGAACTTCTGGCCCACCAGGAAGTTGGCCTGAACCACATTCGATTCGGCATAGGTGCCGACGATCTCGACTTGCTGCAGGCCGGTGGAGGCCAGGCCCATGGCGACGGTGTCGCCGAGCGCCCACCCCTCTTCTTGGGCGATCTCATCAAAGACGAATACCCCGCCCTCTCCCAACGCGGCGACGCTGCCCTGCTGCACATCGAGGAAGATGGTCTCGTCGATGGTCGTGGTGTCGATCGCCATCAAGAACTCATCGGTCCCGTTGCGGTCCCAAAAGCCGAAGCGCAGCGACGTCACCGCCGAGATCTCGGGCTGGGCCGCCAGTTGCTCACCCAGCGCAGGGCTGAAGCCACCACTGAACCCATCGACGCTCACGACGTAGTCGGCCCGCAGCCCTTCCTCAATGGCGGATCCGGCCGATGCCTTGATCGAGTCGCCGAGGATGAAGAAGAACGCCACGAGGGCCAGGCCGATCATCAGGGCAGACGCCGTCGTCGCGGTCCGTCGTGGCTTGCGGATGGTGTTCTCCGTTGCCAGCGTGCCGGTGAGGTTGTCGATCTTGGGGAGCGGCCAACCGAGGAAGTGAGCCACCGGCTTGACTATCAGCGAGCTCAAGAGGCTCACGCTGAGGAATACGAACAACGCTCCAATTCCGACAGACAGCAGTTCATTGATCGGCCCTATCTCATTCCCTGCAAGACCGGATACGATCAGGCCGATACCGGCCACAAGGCCGACCGAGCCACCCAGGGTCCGCTTGCGGTCCGACATTCGCAGAGTGACCTCCGTGTCCTGGAGGGCGGCCACCGGAGGGATCTTTGAGGCCCGAATCGCCGGCAGGAGAGCCGAGAGCACAGTGACGACGATTCCCACAGCGAGGCCCACGACGATCGTTCTGACTGCCAGAGGCGCAGTCGAAGACGGAAGGTCGAAACCGGCTGCGCTCATCGCGCCGGTCAGCCCACCTGCGACGAGGAACCCGAACAGGATCCCGACAACGCGCTCGCAGCTCGGCGTCCTCCAAAACCATACCTGAGCCGAATCGGGAAAGCAAAGTCATTCGTGTCTGCGTATACGCAACGGATGTCTTTGTAATACACGGGTTTGTCCGAAAGGGTGGCCTCCGCGACGGTGATACTGTCGCGCGCATGCCTGAAAGCTGTGGTGTGGTCCGACCTTCTGCAGGGCGGCGGGCTTCTCATCGGCGGCGCCATTGTCGCTTTCCTGGGGTTGAGACTCCTGGGCGATGGCAGTCCGGAGCAGATCGGGGCTCACCCCGTCCTCGGCAAGCACGACAATCGTGCTGTATTGACCCTGCAGGTCGAACAGCTCTTGGGCGGTCGCCAGGTCGAAGCCGGCAAAGGTCGCTCCCGCCAGGTTGTCGGATTCACCGAATCCGACAACTCCGACGATCTCGTAATCGCTCACGCCGTTGGGGGTTTGAATCTGCACGACATCGCCGACGGCGAGATCGTTGTCCTCGGCGGTCGCCGCATCGACGGTGACTTCGCCAGACCCGCGCGGTTCCCGGCCGTCGCGGAGCGCGATGTTGCCGGCGAGGCGCGGATCATCGGTCCACGAGCCTCCCAGCGTCGGGGGCCCGGTGGGAACGATGGCATCACCGTTCTTGTCCGAGATGACCGCGAACCCGCCGACACTTCCCTCGGCGGCTTCCACCCCCGAAACGGCGCGAACCGTCTCCAGCACGCTCTCCGCCATGGGAGGCGGTCCGCTGAAGCCGACGTCGAACTCCGATTCCCCCTGGACGATCACGTCCTGTCCCTGGAACACGTCCTCGAAGAGATCGCTGAAGGTGTTGTCAATCGTGTCGGTGAAGATGAACGTCCCGGCTATGAAGCCGACGCCGAGCACGACAGACAACGCAGTGAGCGTTAGGCGCAGCTTGTGCGCAAAGATCGTTTTGAGCGCGGTGCGAATCATGGCGTCATCCCCCAAACCGCTTCATGCGATCGATGACGGACTCGGCCGTCGGCGCGTTCAGCTCTCCGGCGATTCTGCCGTCCTCGAGAAAGACAACATGGTCGGAATAGGAGGCGGCGCCGGGATCGTGTGTCACCATCACAATGGTCTGACCGAATTCCTTGACGGCGCGGGCGAGGAAAGCCAGCAGCTCGGCCGACGATTTCGAGTCGAGGTTCCCACTGGGCTCGTCGGCGAAGATGATCTCCGGCCGGGCCACCAGAGCCCGGGCCGCCGCCACCCTTTGCTGCTGCCCGCCCGACAGCTCCGACGGGCGGTGGGTCAGCCGGTCGGCGAGACCGAGAATGCCGACGACCTGGTCGAACCAAGCCGTGTCGTGGTCGTCGCCGGCGATCAGCACCGGCAGCAGGATGTTCTCGCGAGCGGTGAGGGTCGGTATCAGGTTGAAAGCCTGGAACACGAATCCAACCTTCTTGCGGCGTAGCAGAGTGAGATCCTTGTCGGAGAGAGTGTTGAGCT
>CAMYJM010000067.1:0-2165 GCA_947258635.1 uncultured Acidimicrobiaceae bacterium | reverse complement strand
ATACCCGGCCGCTGGTGAGCGTATCGAGACCTGCGATGCAATGCAGCAGTGTCGACTTGCCACTGCCCGAGGGGCCCATGATGGCCGTGAACTGTCCCCGATCGAAGGCAACATCGATCTCGTCGAGGGCGCGGACGGTGGTGTCGCCGGAACCGTAGAGCTTGGCTCCCCGCTCCATCCGAGCCGCGGCCTGAGCGACAGAAGTACTTGATGAGGTCATGGTCGATCGGTTCCCTCTCACGCGGTGCACTTGATCCGTCTCAAACCTACCCGCGTGGCGGGCTCGTTGATCCAGCGCGGGGAGTCGCGGGTAACCTCGGGCCGATGTACGACTTCGAGACACTCAGCCTGCACGGCGGCCAGGCGCCCGACAGCGACTTCGGCGCCCGTGCCGTCCCGATCTACCAGACGACGTCATACCTGTTCCGCGACGTCGACCAGGCCGCCGGGCTGTTCAACCTGGAGCGCCAGGGCCACATCTACTCACGGCTCTCCAACCCCACGGTCGCCGTTCTCGAAGAGCGGGTGGCGGCGCTGGAAGGCGGAGTCGGAGCGGTCGCCACGGCATCGGGCCAGGCAGCGCTGTGGCTCGTGATCGCCACGCTGGCGAGCGCCGGCGACCACATCGTCTTGTCGAAGAACGTCTACGGCGGCACCAACAACCTGCTCACCCAGACGCTCCCCCGCTTTGGCATCGAGTCGACGCTGGTGTCGCCCCGTGACCCGGACGAGATCCGGGCGGCGATCCGGCCCAACACCAAGCTGGTCCACGGCGAGACATTGGGCAACCCCGGCCTCGAGATCATGGACATCGCCAAGGTCTCCGAGATCGCCCATGAGGCCGGCGTCCCGCTGCTGATCGACAACACGTTCGCCTCGCCTTACCTGTTCCGCCCTTTCGAGTGGGGAGCGGATCTGCTGTTCCACTCGGCGACCAAGTTCATCGGCGGCCACGGGGTGGCCCTCGGCGGCGTCGTTGTGGACTCGGGCCGGTTCGACTGGGAGGCCTCGGGCAAACACCCGACGATGCTCGAGCCGTATCCGAGCTATCACGGGCTCACCTTCGCCGAGGAATTCGGCACCCAGGCCTTCCTGACGCGGGCCCGGGTCGAAGGCTTGCGCGATTTCGGGGCGGCCATGAGCCCGCAGAACGCCTTCTACCTGATCCAGGGCCTCGAGACCCTTCCGCTGCGTATGGAGCGCCATGTCGCCAACGCCCGCCGCGTGATCGAGTTCCTCGACTCGTCCGATGCCGTGGCCTGGCTCAGCTACCCGGAGCTCGAAAGCCACCCCGATCATGAACTCGCCAGGAAGATGTTCCCACGGGGCTGCGGCTCGATCTTCAGTTTCGGCATCCGGGGTGGGCGGGAAGCAGGACGCAAGTTCATCGAGAGCCTGCGGGTCTTCTCCCATCTCGCCAACGTCGGCGATGCCAAGTCGCTGGTCATCCACCCGGCGTCGACGACCCACGCCACGATGAGCGCCGCCCAGCTCGAGGCGGCCGGCGTCAGCGAGGACCTCGTCCGCCTCTCGGTCGGTCTCGAGTCGGCAGAAGACCTCCTCGCCGATCTTCGCCAAGCCCTGCGCGCTTCGCAGAAGGAGTAGGCCGTGAAGCTCCAGGTGCGCGGGGATACCATCCGGTCGACTACGGGAGGACGCCCTCTCGACACGACGCTGCCGCTCGTGGTGTTCCTCCATGGAGCGTCGCAGGATCGCACCCTGTGGGCGCTCCAACAGCGCTATTTCTCCCACCATGGCTGGTCCGTACTATCGCCGGATTTACCCGGGCATGGCCGCAGCGCCGGCGACCTGCTCTCCACGATCGAGGAAATGGCTGCGTGGCTGGCCGACCTCATCGAAGCCGCCGGTTTCGAGGCGGCGGCGCTGGTGGGCCACTCGATGGGCTCGCTCATCGCCCTCGAGCTGGCTGCAACCCGCCCGGAGTTGGTGACTGCGATCGTGCTGACCGGCTCCACGGCGGCGATGCGGGTGCACGAGGATCTTCAGAGCGCCGCCGACGCCAACGAGCGCCGGGCTCACGAAATGGTCATGGGCTGGTCGCTGTCCGGCCAATCGGGCCTCGGCGGCCACCCCACCCCGGGCCTGTGGATGCACGGCCATCTGCTGCAGACGTCACTGAACGCCGGCGACGAGGTTCTGGCCAA
>CAMYJM010000066.1:9190-18447 GCA_947258635.1 uncultured Acidimicrobiaceae bacterium | reverse complement strand
GCACTACTCGCCCTCGGCAGCCACCCACCACAACTCCCAGGCCGAAACTGACCCACACATCCAACAGAAGAGCGACAAAAACGAGGTGGCGCGCCCGACGCTGGTACCGCGCCTCCGCCAGGAGTTGCGCAGCAACTCCCAAGGAACCCGAAGGGTTCCCGCCCCCCTCTCCCTCCTACGTCGGGGACTCCCCCCAAACGTCGCCCTGCTGACGCAGTTCGACGGGGGGAGACACACAGCTCCGCCTCACACGAGGTGCCCGCCCCCGTCGACCCGGACGATCTCGCCGGTCAGGAAATCATTCTGTATCAGCGCCAGCATCGCCGCCGCCACCGGGGCGGTGCCGCCGACTCGTTTCATGGGAATGGCAGCGGCCAGCTTCTCAGCGTAGAAGTCGTCCTCGCCGGGCGGGGGCAGGATCACCCCGAGCGCCACCGCGTTCACCCGAATTCGGGGCGCCAGGGCCCGGGCGGCGGCCCGGGTGAAGGTGTCGATCCCCCCCTTGGCGATCACGTAGCTGAAATGATCCAGGTAGGGCCGCCGCGTCTTGACATCTGTCACGTTGACGACGGCTCCATCCGCCTCCCCGGACAGCGCCGCCGCATAGGCCTGAGTCAGGAAGACCGGACTCGCCAGCGTCAGGTCGAGGGTCGATCTGAACCCTTCGATGGTGGCATCGGCCAGCGAGTCCTTGGGGAAGCCCGACGCACTGTTGATCAAAATCGATATGGGGCCCAGCGCGTCCGTCGCCGCGGCCACGAGTTCGGCAGCCGCCGCGGGATCGGAAAGGTTGGCGCCGCCGACGGCGGCCCGCCGGCCCAACGCCTCCACCTCAGATGCGGTTTCCTCGGCGGGACCGGCCGAGCTGTTGTAGTGCACGAACACGTCGGCGCCGGCGCCGGCCAATGCCAGCGTCAGCGACTTGCCGACCCGGGTAGCGCCGCCGGTGACGAGCGCGCTGCGTCCTGTGATGTCCATTGAGCAAGGCTAGTGCTCCGGCGCGTGCGTCGTTGATAGGGCATTTGGCCTCGTGGTCGCTATCTTTGCGCCCGTGAGCCGAGAAGACCCCAAACACGGAAGATGGATTCTGCCCCTCGTCGTTGCCGGTCTCATCGGATTTACGTACGTCTTCGTGAACGCGCTTCCGGAAGCTCCAGAAGTCGCCCCCGGGTCGGCCTCGGGGCCCTCGACAACGACGACCCGAGTGACGACAACGGTCCCGCAAACGACGACCACCCTCGACCCGGAGGCCGCCGCCTTCATCGCCGCCACCCGGACCATTGGACGCAACGTCACCGACCTGGCCGCACTGGCCCAGCAGATCAACGACTCCTGGGACACGCGCGACGTTGAGTTTGTGGCGACACGCGACGCATTGCAGGACCTGGAGACGCAAACCGTGACTCTGGAGAGCGTCATTGCAGCCACTGTGGTACCCGATGCGGCCACCGCCGGATGGGCGGAGGTCGCCGCCGGCCTCGAGACGATGAAGGACGAGGCGGCCGCGATGATCGACGGCTTGGTCAACGCCGCAGGTAGCCAGCCCCGCCTCGACGCACTCGAGAACTACAAGTTGGCCGCCGACGCCGTCGAGAATGCTCTCGGGAGCGTCCGCCGCGCCGTGCGCAACGCCGACTCGTAACCGGCAAGACGCCACCGGGCCGCCCCAGAAGGAGCGGCCCGCCCCGAGGTCTCATGTTGGCGGCGATCGCTTCTGAAGCTAGCCCTCCAGCGCGCTGCACACCGTGTTGGTGATGAGCCGCGTCACCACGTACGGATCCATATTGGCGTTGGGCCGCCGATCTTCGAGGTAACCCTTGCCGTCACGGGCCACTTGCCACGGTATCCGCACCGAGGCGCCCCGGTCGGAGACGCCGTAGTTGTACTCGGTCCACGGAGCCGTCTCGTGGAGACCGGTCAATCGGGTGTCGATCCCGGCGCCGTAGGCGTCGATGTGCTCATCGTGGGCCTTGCCGAGAGCCTCGCAGGCCTCGATGATCGGATCGTACGACTCCCGCATCTCCTTGGTGGAGAAGTTGGTGTGGGCCCCGGCGCCGTTCCAATCGCCGGCCACCGGCTTCGGTGTCAGGTGCGCCGAGATGTCGAAGTCCTCTGCGATCCGGTACAGCAGCCAGCGGGCCAGCCAGACCTGATCGGAGGCCTCAACCGGCCCGGCGGGGCCAATCTGGAACTCCCACTGACCGATCATGACCTCGGCGTTGGTGCCGCTGATCGCGAGGCCGGCTTCCAGGCACGCTGTGGTGTGCGCTTCGACGACGTCACGACCCCAGATCTCGTCGGCACCGATCCCGCAGTAGTAGCCACCCTGGGGCGCCGGATAGCCACCGATGGGCCAACCGTGGGGACGCCCGTCCTTGAAGAAGGTGTACTCCTGCTCGATCCCGAACCAGGACTCGTGCGAGGCGTACCGCTCGGCCGTCTCCGCACAGGCCGCCCGGGTGTTCGACTCGTGGGGGGTCATGTCGACGTTGAGGACTTCGCAGAGCACGAGCTTGTTGTCGCCGCCGCGGACCGGGTCGGGGGTGATGAACACGGGATTGAGCACACAATCCGAATTGCTGCCGGGTGCCTGTTCGGTGCTCGAGCCGTCAAAACCCCAAATCGGAGGGGCCTCCCCGTCGGGGACGATCTTGGTCTTGGAGCGCAACTTCGCCGTGGGCTTCTGCCCGTCTATCCAAATGTATTCCGCCCGGTACGGCATCGGATCATCCCTTTCGTCGATTCTGTAGATTCTGTAGATTTCGTCATCGGGCCGCGCCGCGGCCCCGCTTTTCCACTTGCATACAGTGCCAGGCGGCGGTTTCGCCTGGGTTGCCGGAGTGTGAACACTTTGTTTCCAACCTCCGCCGGGCTATTCGTCGACTCCATCCTGTCTTACCATGACTGCTCGGAACGAGGTGGCACGTCATGACCAAACAACAGCAGTACGTCCTGAGCACAGTCGAGGAGCGGGGAATCCGCTTCATTCGGCTGTGGTTCACCGACATTCTCGGTTCGCTCAAGTCCTTTGCGATAATGCCCGCCGAGCTAGAGGTGGCTCTGACGGAAGGCATGCAGTTCGACGGCTCCTCGATCGACGGGTTCTCCCGAGACCAGGAGTCGGACATGCTCGCCGTGCCCGATCCGACGACGTTCCAAATACTCCCATGGCGCCACGGAGGCGACGTCGCCCGGATGTTCTGCGACATCGTGCGCCCCGACGGCACCCCGTTCGAGGGGGATCCCCGCTCGGTGCTGCGCCATAATCTGAGCCGGGCGCACGACATGGGCTACACGTTCTATGTGGGCCCCGAGGTGGAGTATTTCTACTTCCGCGATGCTTCTGCCAAGCCGGAGGTGCTCGACCGCGGCAGCTACTTCGACCTCACCCCGCTCGACGTCGCCCAGGAGTACCGGCGGGAGACGATCATGGCCCTGGAGCGCCTCTCCATTCCCGTCGAGTCGGCCCATCACGAGGTGTCGCCCAGCCAGCACGAGCTCGACCTACGTCACACCGACGCCCTGAACATGGCCGACAACCTCGTCACCACCCGTTTGGCGGTCAAAGAAGTGGCCATGGAGCATGGCATCTACGCCACGTTCATGCCGAAACCGCTCGAAGGCCATGACGGCAGCGGCATGCACCTGCACCTGTCACTCTTCGAGGATGACGACAACGGGTTCTACTCGGCAGATGAGGAGAACGGCTTGTCACCGCTGGCCTACAAGTTCATGGCGGGGCTACTGCGCCATGCCCCGGAGATCACCGCCGTCACCAACCAGTGGGTCAACTCATACAAGCGGCTCGTCGCCGGCTACGACGCTCCGGTATACGCCAGCTGGGGTCGCAACGACCAGTCCGCGGTGGTGCGGGTGCCGATGCCCAAACGAGGGAAGAGCTCGTCCACCCGTCTCGAATACCGATCGCCGGATCCGGCGTGCAACCCCTACCTCGCCTTCAGTGTCATTCTGGCGGCGGGCCTGGCCGGGATCGAGAACAACTACGAAGCTCCCGACCCCACCGTCGCTCCGGCGCACCTCCCGACGACGCTGGCCGACGCGCTCGACGCCATGGAGCGCAGCGCCCTCGTCAAAGACGCCCTCGGCGACCACGTGTTCGCCTGGTTCCTGCGCAACAAGCGCCACGAGTGGGATCGCTATCAGCAGCACGTGTCCAGCTTCGAGCTGGAGAACTACCTCCCGGTGCTGTGATGCTGCTCCCGATCTACCCCCCGGACCCGGCGACGGCCCTGGTGGACGCCCTCATCGCCGCCGGTCTTCAGCCGGTTCCCGTCAACAACATCGATGACGTCATCGAGGGCACACCCGAAGCGGGGTGGGCCCCCGCCGTGGTCGAGGTACGGCGCGATCTCGGGTCGGCCCTGGCCTTCGCCGGCAAGATCATGGACGAGGCGAACTTGCCGGTTCTGCTGGTGATCGACCGAACGCTGACCGCTGAGGTCGCATCGGAATCGGCGATTGGCGACTTCATCCTCTCCCCGATCGACCGCACTGAACTCCGGGTGCGCCTGCAGCGGCTCGGCGCCGGGCCGGCGGAGGTAAAGGCGTCCGAGATCCTCGACTTTCGCGACCTCGAGCTCAACCTGGCGACGTATCAGGCCACCATCGGCGGCGTCCCCAGCGACCTGACGTACATGGAATACGAGTTGCTGCGCTTCTTCGTCGAAAACCCCGGCCGGGTCTGGTCACGGGAACAGCTGCTGGCGAAGGTCTGGGGATACGACTACTTCGGCGGCTCCCGCACCGTCGACGTTCACGTCCGCCGGCTGCGGGCCAAGCTGGGCGAGGAACGCAGCTCTTGGATCTCCACGGTGCGCTCGGTCGGCTACCGCTTCGGGTAGCGGGCCCCCCGCTCGCGCTAACTACGCTGCGGGCATGCGTTCGATGACCACGGCACGAGCAGCGGCGGTGGCGGCAGCCCATTTCGATATCATCGGCGAAGCCACCGAACTCCCCGGCGAGGTCGACACCAACTTCCGGATCCGATCCGGCGACGAGTCGTATGTGCTCAAGATCTCGCCGGACTCGACGACCGCCTCGCTGCTGGCGGCCCGGCAGTTCGCCATGATCCGGCTCGCCGCCGCCGGAGTCCCCTACCAATTCCCCCACCCTCCGGTAGGTGGTGAGGCCATCGTGGCCCTCCCTGAAGGCGGGTCGGCAACGATGGTGACCTGGGTGCCGGGCGTCCCGTTCGCCGACGCCGGACGTCCCATCGAGCTGGCCGGCGGCATCGGGTTACTGGCCGGCACCGTGGTACGCGTCCTCGAAGGATTCCATCATCCGGCGCTCCACCGGGAGAGCCATTGGAACCTGGCGACGGCCCCGACCGTGCTTCGTGAGCTGGGCCCCCACGTTGTCAACCCGGCAGACCGGGCGCTCATCGACGACATCCTCGACCGGTTGATCGTCCAGATCCCGAAGCTTCAGCAGCTCCCCAAACAGGTCATCCACGGCGACATCAACGACCTCAACATCATGGTCGTCGACGGCGAGATCGTAGGGCTGATCGACTTCGGCGACCTCACATACTCGTGGCGGATCGCCGAAGTGGCCATCGCCGCCACGTACACCATGCTCGACCAGGACGACCCGCTGGATATCGCGGCCGAGGTGGTCGCCGGGTATGCGCAGATCGGCGCCGTCTCCGCGGTCGAGGCGGAGCTCATCTACGACTTGATCCGGGCTCGCCTTGCCGTCTCGGCCTGTGTAGCGGCGTCGCGGGCGGACCAGGGCAACCCGCATCACGTGGTCAGCGAACAAGCGGTGTGGGAACTGCTGGAGCGCCTCGACTACGTCGACTCCATCGCGGCCGGTGCCGAGCTGGCCGCCGCCGCCGGGAAGCTTCGCCCGGAGACGGTGCACATGATCGGCGACCGCCGCGACGCCATCCTGGGCGGGGCGCTCAGCTTGGCCTACCGCGAGTCGGAGTCGGGCCCCCTGCACATCGTGCGCGGTGAAGGCGTCTATCTCTACGACGAATGGGGCCGCCGCTATCTCGACTGCGTCAACAACGTGGCCCATGTCGGGCACGGCCACCTCGACGTGGTCGACGCGGCCACCGAGCAGATGGTGCTGCTCAACACCAACACGCGATATCTGCACGACACGGTCATCAGCTATGCCGAGCGGCTGCTGGCGAAGCTGCCCGACAACCTCGAGGTCGTCTACCTGGTCAACTCGGGGAGCGAAGCCAACGAGCTGGCCTTGCGCATGGCGCGGGCGGCGACCGGGCGGCGGGCGATGGCGGTACTCGACCACGGTTACCACGGCAACACGTCCGCCATGATCGATCTGAGCCCGTACAAGTTCAACGGGCCGGGCGGCGGAGGCCGGCCGGACTGGGTGACCGTGCTGCCGCTGGCCGACCCCTACCGGGCGGGGAGCGCCGGTGCCGCCGCCTACGGGGAAATGGTGAAACACCTCCTCGATGACGGAGAACCGGTGGCGGGCCTGCTGGCCGAGTCGATCGTCGGCTGTGGCGGCCAGGTGGTCCCGGAGTCCGGCGACATGCAGATGGTCTATGCGGCGGTGCGTGAGCGGGGCGGTGTCTGTATCGCCGACGAGGTGCAGACCGGGTTCGGCCGGGTCGGCAGTCACTTCTGGTCCTTCCAGCTCCATGAGCTCGAGCCCGACATCGTCACGTTGGGCAAGCCGATCGGCAACGGCCACCCGCTGGGGGCCGTGGCGGTGACCCGGGCGATCGCCGAGGCGTTTGCCAACGGGATGGAGTACTTCAATACCTTCGGCGGCAATCCCGTGTCGGCGGCCGTCGGCTTGGCCGTTCTCGACGCCATCGAAGAGGAGGAGCTCCAAGAGAACGCCGACAAGGTGGGCGGCTTTCTGCTCGCTGAGCTGAGGGGATTGATGACGCAGCACCCGGCGATCGGCGATGTCCGCGGCCACGGACTTTTTCTCGGTATCGAGCTCGTCGCGGACCGCGCTTCCAAGACACCCGACGCCGCGCTGACCACGGCGGTCGTCAACCACGCCAAGGAGCACGGCGTGCTCCTCTCCATCGACGGCCCCCACCACAACGTGATCAAGATCAAGCCCCCAATGATCTTCTCGATGGACAACGCCGACAAGCTCGTCGCCGCTGTGGACGCAGCACTGACGGAGGCCTGATTCATGCGTTCGTTGTGCTTAATCGTGCCCTATAGGGGCGTTTTAGGCACAACGAACGCGAAAAGGGTGCGCTGATGGGCGCTGACGATCGCTACCGGGAGGCGGTCGCCGAGCTCAGCGCCCACATGCGCTGGTATCAGACCAGCCGCGACTTGCTCTACGCGGCGGTAGTTACCGGGGTCGACGGTGTCACCGTGCCTGAAATCCTCGCTCGCGACAGATCGCTCGGCGAGAAGCTGCCCCGCAACCACGACCTGCACCTGATTTCCCAATCGGTGGCCGCCGTCTCGGCCGCCCGCGGCATCGACATCGAGTCTTTCGTCGCGGCCGCCGACGTGGCATCAGATGCGTTGCACGATGCCACCCGAACGAGGCGGGCCCGCCGCATAGCCGGCGCCTCTATCGCGGCCGGGCCGGCCGGGTCGAGCACCGAACGGATCGTGGCGCTTCACAAGATGTGGAACGACCGCCACCGGGTGCTCACGAACTCTCTCGATCTGATTCTGGCGGCGATCACAGAAACTTCAGGTGTCGACCCCTATACCGCCCTGGATCGAGCTGAATCGGCCTCCAGCCAGCTCGCCGACGGTGATTATCGCGGCGAATGGGAGGTGGCGCGGATCCTGGCCCTCGACGCACCGATCTCATCCGTGCCCCGTTTCCTCCGGCTGGCCGAAGAGCTGCGCGGCCGACGCCGCAAGCCCCTGACCGATCGCAGGCACCTCATCGCCATTGCCGCCCTGGCGGACCACACCCCGGAGGACCTCGCCGGCCTCATGCGACGCCGCATCGACGGCATCCGGGCCGAGAAGATCCGCCCCGACGCTAGTGGCGCAGTGACCCTGGCGGCCCTGCTCACCCTGGGGGCATCGGTACCCGCCGGGCATCGACTCCATACCGCCTTCCACGGCTTCGTGCTCCGCGAGCACTACACGGCGTCATATCGCGACGCGACGGCTGACTGAAACGCGTTCGTTGTGCTTGATCCCGCCCTATAGCGGCGGTTTGAGCACAACGAACGTCCACAGGACACCCGGCTAGCTGAGCGCCACCGGTTCACCTGCCTTCCAAACTTGCTTGATGTTGTCTTTGAGGTTCGTGAAGTCGAGGGGGTCGCCGTCGACAATGACCAGGTCGGCGAGCTTGCTGGGCTCGATCGACCCGAGGTCGCCTGCGAGACCCATCAGCTCGGCGCCGCTGAGCGTCGTCGCATACAGCGCTTCGCCGGCGCTCATCCCGCATTCCATCATCAGCCCCAACTCGTCAAGGTTCGTACCGTGCGGCGAAACGGGGCAATCGGTCCCCATCGCCACCTTGACCCCGGCGGCGATCGCCTTGGTGATTGACTCGATATGAATCCCGATGACATCGTGCGCCTTCTCCACCGACGCCGGCGGTATCGGCACCCCGGCCTCCGCCGCCCGGATGACCCCGCGCGGCGCGATCAGGGTCGGCACCAGCCAGGTGCCGCGCTCGAGCATCAGCTCGATCGCCTCGTCGTCGAGGTAGATCCCGTGGTCGATCGAGCGGAACCCTGCCCGCACGGCGTTCTTGATGCCGTCGTATGCCTGAGCGTGGGCCATCATGAAGATGCCCGCCGCCTTCGCCTCGGCCGCCATCATCTCGAGCTCGTCCATCTGGAAGTGGGCGTGCTTGGGATCGTCCTCGGGGGACAACACGCCGCCCGACGTGGCTACTTTGAGCACGCCGGCTCCGGCGCGCACCAGCTCCCGCACCGCCTTGCGCACCTCCTCGGGCCCGTCCACGACCGTTCGGGGAAACGCCACCGACGACTCAACGGACAGGTTGCCCCCTCCGGGCAGGCACTGGTCGCCGTGGCCACCGGTCTGGCTCAGCATGCCGATGGCGATCTGCATCCGGGGACCGGGAACGATCCGGCGCTCCACCGCCAGCTTCAGGCCGAGGTCGGCCCCACCCGCGTCCCGTACTGTCGTGATGCCGCAGTCGAGGGTCTTCCGGAGACCGTCGAGCGCCTCGAAGTACATGAGCCCGGGCGGGGTGCGGGCAATCTTCACGAAGTCGATGTGGGAGAACCCGAGGTGAATGTGGCAATCGAAGAGCCCCGGCAGCAGGTGTTTGCCGACGACATC
>CAMYJM010000066.1:0-9157 GCA_947258635.1 uncultured Acidimicrobiaceae bacterium | reverse complement strand
CGACGACATCGACGGCCTCGTCGCCGTCGAGACCCGATCCGACCTCGAGTATGCGGTCACCTTCGATGACGACGTCGGCCGCCGTCATGGTTCCGTCAGGGGCAACAACGGTTCCGCCCTGGAACAACCGTCTCATCCGCGACCTCCGTGGCTTGGTGGATTCGGTGATTCCGAGCGTAACGCGCATGGCAGTGCCGCAAGCGGGCCCACTGGTAGCCTCGCCTCGATTCCGTCGCCGACGACGATGAGGGACTATGACGAAGAACGGTCTGGCGCTCATTGTCCTTGTGGCGCTGGCAGGCGCGGCGTGCTCCAACGGGAATGCGACCACCTCGACATCGACCACGTCGACCCCGCCTGCCGCCACATCGAGCGCCGCCCCGGGGACTACCTCAAGCACAGTGGGAACGACCACATCGACCGGCGCGCCGACGACAACGACAACCGCGACGACAACCACGACGGTGACACGGGTTCCCGAAGACGGCGCAACGTTGGAGGTAGTCGCGATCGAACTTCGCAACTACGTGTCGATCGACCCGCCGCTGACCCTCCTGATCGGCGTGCCGCAGCTGCAGGGCCTCGGCAACGCTGCAATCCAGCAGTTGGTCAACAACGCACTCCTCGCTGTTGCCAACGGCGCCGAGGAAGCATTCATCGCAGACGTGGCGCGCTACGTCGAAGAAGTCGAGCCGACTCCCGAAACGCCGCTCAGCTCGCTCGACATGTTCTACAACGTCCGCTTTCTCAACGCAGAGCTGCTCTCAATCCGGTTCGACAGCAGCACCTACTTTCAGGGCGCCGCCAACCCGGGAAACACGGTACAAACGTTGAACATCGATCTGACCACGGGCGATGAGCTGCAGCTACCCGATCTGTTCCTCGGATCCGAGTGGGCCTTCGCTCTCGACACGCTGCTCCGGCAGCAGATCACCGAGGAGATCTACCAGGGTGACTCCACCCAACTGGACGGCTGGGTCGACGCCGATGCGCTGGTCATCTCGCAGCTCTTCGCGTTCGGCGAGTTCGGGCTCGAGTTCTCATTCCAGGAGTTCGAGATCGGCCCCGGTGTCCTCGGCGCCCCCACCGTGACCCTCCCGTACGGCGCGATGGGGGTCTACATCGACCCCGATGGTGCGCTGGGGCGTCTCGCCGGCATCGGCGACAACGGCTGATGCGACGCCTCCCTGTTCGTTGTGCTTAATCACGCCCTATAGCCGGGGATTAGGCACAACGAACGCGATCAGGTGCGTCGCCGGCGCCACCATAGGAACAGACCCGCCAGTAGCGGGATCCACAGGAGCGGGAGCACGAAGGCCACGGCGACGGCCAGGGCGTTCGCCCCGGTGGCGAGCACCTTCCAGCCGGCCGCCAGGGAATCGCCGAGCGAGGGCAGACCCTCCGCCTCCGGCTCGGGCTCCGGCTCGGGCTCGGGGGCCACCGTCACGTTGAGCGGATCCCGGACCTCCACCGTCTGCTCGACCAATCGCGCCCCCTCCTCGCTGAGCGGAACCGCCTTGACGACGATCTCCTCGCGCCGCGACTCGGTCGCCCGTGCCGTTGCCCACAGCACGTAGCGCTCGCCCGGGGCGAGGGTCGTGATCCGGGTGCCTCGAACGGGTACCAAATCGGCCACGACCTCGTCAGGACCGGCGATCTCGATGTCGGTGATCGGAACGTTCCCGGTGTTGGTCATGTCCACGCACACGACGTAGTCGTCTCCCCGGGCGGGTCTCCGCCGCTCGGCGGTGAAGCACTGCTCTCCCGAGCCGTCGCCGATCTCGTGGATGCCGACATCCATCAAGAGGGCCGGGCTCGGCACGAACTCGCGCAGGGTGAGGACGATCGTCGACAGAGCCACCTGATCCTGCAGGGTGCGCAGCTGGCCTCGCAGCCGCTCGAGATTCGTCTCACGATCCAGGAGCTCGGACTCGAGACGGGTGATCGCGTTGATGTTCCCGGCCTCCGCCAGCAGCGCCCGTAGCCGATCGACGCTCACCTCGGAAGTACTGATCTGGCTCTCCAGGTCGACGATGCGCTCGGTGACGTCCTGCGACGTGATGCGGACGGTGCGCACCGTGCCCAGCTCGCTAAGCCGCTCCACGGCGTCCTCGAAGAACTCGGCGGGGATCTTGAGCGACATCACCGTCGCGGCTCCTCCGAGCTCCTGGCCGAAGACGTATCCTCCGCTGGATCGGACGATGGCACGGGCGGCGACGACTGCTGCCGAGACATCTCTGGTGTCGATCGCGAGGTCGCCGGTGAATATGACGTCGCGGCCGAGGTTGGCCGGGTTGGTGCCGGCCGGGGGCACGGTCCCGCCGGGGGCGGCTGTCGTGTCGGGAGGCAGGGTCGTCGTCGGGGCCGCGGTCGTTGCGGAGTTCTGGGACCACGCGGTGTACGAGGGAGCGGCTGTGGTGGTTGCCGCCGGGGCAGCCGTCATCGGAGCGGCTGTCGTGGGGATTGCGGGAGGAGACGGGCGGCCATCAACCTCGCCACCAACCGACCGAAATTCCTGGCCGATGAAGCCTGAAGCTCGATCCTCCACCTGGGACAGGGAATTCCAACCGACCCATCCGACCGCCAGCACAACGGCCGCAACCCCTGCTACGCGGATCGGTATCCGCCACAGTGGCCTCGCCGCTCGAACCGGTGCATTGGCGAGCGTCTCAGACTCGGCCTCTTTCGTCCGCTCGGAGGCATTCCGCATTAGCTCCTCAGCCTCGATGTGTTCGATACTGGCCTCGAGGTGGTTGCCCCATTCGTCGAGCTGGCGTAGTAGGTCGACCTTCATGTTGAACCTCCGAGACTGCTGCGGAGACGGGCCAAGCCCCGTTCGGCGTGCTTCTGAACGGCCCCGTGGCCGAGGCCGAGGTATCGAGCCACTTCACCCTGCGTCCAGCCGAGCGCATGGACGAGCACGACCACGACTCGCTGCTTCTCGGACAGGCGGGCGACGGCGGCCGGCAGGCCCGGCTCGATCCACGGCAACTCGGCGACGGGCGCCGGAGGCAATACGGGCGGTTTCTTGAAGAGGCGCCGCGCCTTGGTGCGGGCGACTCGATAGAGGTATCCCCCGGGGTTGTCCATGTTCTCTACTCGATCCCAGTTCTCCCACGCCCACAGCAGGGCGTCGGCCGTGGCTTCGCGGGCATTGTCGGTGCCCATCAGGGCGATCAGAGCGGCGTGCAGGCGAGGTTCGACGTCACGGACAAAGTCCGTGAACTGGTCCGACTTGGTCGCTGGCAACACGTGCTCTCCCGAGTCCCTTTCCCCTATAGAGCGATGAGAGGTCGATTCCACGACAACAAATCTGGGTTCTTCGCGTTCATTGTGCTTAAACCGACGCTATAGCCCCGGTTTAAGCACAACGAACGCGTCGCTGGTCTGCGATGATTGTCTCATGGCAGCGATCGACGCATTCGCCGAGGCCCGTGAGCAGTTTGCGGCGTGGAAGAGCCGCTACCCGGAGAACCCGTTTGCGGCGGATCGCCATCTCGAGGCAGTCAATCGCCGCTATCTGGATCGCGACCGGTTGAAGAAACTCGGCGAGGCCGGCATGGAATTCGGGGCGCTCGCCCCCCGGCTGGCCGCCGCCATCGAGCTCTACGAGTCACGGCCGCCGGAGCTCGTCAAGTACGACGGGGCCGGCAACGCCATCGAGGCGGTGCGCTTCTCCGATGGATACCACGACGCCGGCCGCCTCGTGTGGGGCTCCGGACTACTGCGGGCCGCCCGCCAACCCGGGATGTCGTTCGAGCAGGCCAGCCTCTTCTACCTGGCGTCGCTCGAAGGCGAGATGGGCCACATGTGCGCCGCCACCTGCACCACCGGGCTGATCCGGGTCCTCCGCCGCCGTGCCTCGCAGGAGCTGCAGGATCGCCACCTGCCGGCGCTCACCGAAATCGACTACGACAAGGCCGACCGCGGCGCCCAGTACCTCACCGAGGTGCAGGGCGGCAGCGACGTCGGCGCCGTCGCCAGCGAGGTGACCCCGGACCGTGACGGCACCTATCGGATCAGCGGCGAGAAGTGGTTCTGCTCCGTAGCCGACGCCGACCAGTTCCTGCTGCTCGCCCGCCCGCCGGACGCCCCTCCCGGGACCGCCGGGCTCGGCTGCTTCCTGGTGCCGCGCCACATCGAGGGCCGCCCTAACGGCTTTTCGATTCGACGCCTCAAGGACAAGCTGGGCACGACTTCGATGGCGTCGGCCGAGATCGATTTCACCGACTCGGTCGCCTACCTGGTCGGCGGGATCGACGAGGGCTTCAAGATCATGGTGACCGCGATGCTCAACTCGAGCCGCTGGCTCAACGCCATCGGCGACGTCGGCATTATGCGGCGCGCCTACCTCGAGGCGGCCAATTACGCCGCAGTGCGCACTGCGTTCGGCCGGCGGATCGCCGAATTCCCGCTGGTGCGCAGCCAGCTGGCGGCGATCAAGGCGGAATGGCTGGCTGCGCTGCACAGCACGTGGGCACTGACCCACCTCGACGAAGTCGTCGACCTGGCGGCGGCCGGCCATCCGATCGACGACGCCGACACCGGCTTCCATCGCTACCTGGTGAACGCCAACAAGCTCGGCTGCGCCCTCGCGGCGACGGATACCGTGCGCCGGGCCCTCGAGGTGCTCGGCGGCAATGGCACGATCGAGGATTTCAGCGTGCTCCCCCGGCTGTTGCGCGATGCCGTCGTGTATGAGCAATGGGAAGGCACCCACAACGTCCTCACCGCCCAGGTGCTGCGCGATGTGGGGCGGCTCGGGCTCGGCGGCATGGTCATCGACCGGACCGCCACACTGCTCAAGGGAATCGGCCGGGACGACCTCGGCTCAGTTGCCGGCCGCGCCGAAGCCGCACTCGAAGACCTCGCCGGTGGAATCAGCCGCTCACTCGAAGACCCAGACTTCGGGGCGCTGCACTTCCGGGCGCAGCTCGAGAGGCTGCTGCGGACCCATCAGGTGGCACTGCTGCTCGACACCGCCGCCGGCGAGGACGATGCCGGTCTCGCCACCGAGCTGGCGGCGGCCGCCATCCTGCTCACCGGGACATACCTCGACCCGGGTTACCGCGCCGAGGACGACCCGACGCACCTCGAAACCGCCGACCGGCTCCTCGGCGACGATCTCGCCGTCTAGGCCTATCGTGTGACCATGTCGCTCGAACCGGTACTCGTCGTTGGAGCCAGCCGGGGAATCGGCGCCGAGCTGGTGCGCCGGTACCTGGCAGATGGGCACCACGTCCACGCCACGGTGCGCGACGTTTCTTCGTCGGGTGAGCTCGCCACCGTCGACGGCGACCTGGTCCTGCATCAGCTCGACGTGCGCGACAGCGCACGCGCCGCCGAGCTGGCCGCCGAGCTGTCCGGAGCCGGGCTGGCCCTCGTCATCCACAACGCCGGCATCAACCGGGGGTACTCGGCGGCTGAGCTCATGAAGGTCAACGCCGCCGCCCCCATCCGCCTCGTCGAGCTTCTGCTCGACGCCGGCGCCGTCCGCCCCGGCGGCGTCGTCGCCATCATGACCTCACAGCTGGGCGCCCGCAGAGGAGGCACGAAAGGCTTGGGTGACTACGGGGAGTCCAAGGCGGCTTTGAACGACCACTTCCGGCAGCGGGCCGACGATTGGGGCCGGGCCGGCGTGATCGCCGTGGTGGTCCACCCCGGGTGGGTGCGGACCGACATGGGAGGCGATTCGGCGCCGCTCAGCGTCGAGGAAAGCGTCACCGGTATGCACCACCTCTTTGCCGGCCTCACCGCAGCCGACCACGGCCGCTTCTGGACGTGGGACGGTCGCGAGCACCCGTGGTGAGGTAGCCGGCTCGCCCCGGCACGGAACACGCCGCGGCGGGACTCGCCGAAAAGCTCACCGACGCGGGAGCCCGCCCGGCGCCTGCCCTCGGGTCACGCCGGTAGGCCCACCTCGACGGGCGGGAGCGGCGAGTCGGCCCCGGCATCACCCCGCGCCGAGTCACGAGCCCACACCACGTATGCCAGCCCGTAGAGGACGGCGACCAGGATTGCCAGCGATCGATAGCCGACCGCCAGGGCCGAGTACTCGAGAATGCCACCCACCATCGCCCCCAGCAGGTTGACCCCAAACGCCTCTGTGGAGCGCGACGTCTCGTTGAAGCGCTGCGCAAAAACGAGGTTGGCGAGGAAGATGGGCGAGAAGGTGAGCGCGATGGCCGCCACCAGACGGGTTCCCGCGGGCAGTTCGAGCAGGGCACCCGCGGGAATCGCCCACGCAACGCCGACCGCCGCGGCTAGAGCCAAGTACAGGTAGAGCGGCCGGGGCATCCTCAGCCGGCGGACCACCTCGATGGCTGCCAGCACCGAGAGCAAGATTCCGGCAAACACCATCGCGTTGACCGCCCAGGTGGTCCCGAACCAGAGCGAGAACTGAACGACCGACTTGGTCTCGAGAAGCAGGAAAGCGGCTCCCATGAAGAACAGATCGAGGTTGGACCGCATCGAACTGCGCCGGACACCCGCCAGGCCCATTGCCAGCACCGTCGTGATCAGAATCGAGGCGACGCCGATGAGGTAGAACGACGGGATGCCGCGCTCCTGCACGTAGAGGAACGGGTAGTCGTCCGTGGCGGGAGCCGGGGCTGCCGAGAGGTCGGCATCGAGGTCGCCGGGGCACGAGGTTAGCGGTATGCGGCTTGCCGCCATGAGCGCAAAACCGCTGGCGCCATCGGGCGCATAGATGCAGGGGTTATTCCCGGTGGCGGTGAGGAGCGTACGCCCCAGTCTGGCGAGCAGCCACTCCTCCCGATAGTAGTTGTACATCGCGAACACGCCCTCGGCGGCAAGCAAGCGCGTCGCCTGGTCGATGGCTTCCTGGGTGAACAGGAAGCTCTCCAGCCGGAGGTTGGACTGTCCCGAGACCAACGTCAGCGAGTCGGGCAGAGCGAACAGCACCAGGTCGTAGCCGGGGTCGGCTCGCTCCATGAAGGCACGGCCGTCGTCGATGACAACGTTGACGCCGGGGTCCTGGTAGGGCCGATCCGGATGTTGGTCTCGACCAAGCTCGTAGATCGTCGGGTCGATCTCAACCGCGTCGACCGACTGGGCTCCGGCGGCGAGCGCAAATGCGACGTCGGAACCGGTCCCCGCCCCGACGATCAGAACCCTCCGCATTTCGCCGCTCACGAACGTGTAGGGAATCTCGTAGATCGGCTCCTTCTCCGCCCGTTTGGCGATCTCGTAGAACGCCTGATGCGGAATCCCGTTCACATTGACCTGCTGGGTTATGCCGGCTTCGAAGGTCTCGACCCGGTAGTAGGGCGACCATTGCAGCCCGGGAAGGAAGCTCTGGACACCCAAGACGACGACGATGCCGGCCAGAAGGACCCGCCCCCGCCCATCGATCACTCGCCGCCCCAGCCACGCGATACAGAGCGCGGCCACGGCGGCCCACACGACGGGCCGCATCCGCATCCATGCGAGGGCGGCGAATCCGAGGATGCCCAGGACGCTGCCCAGGATGTCGAGCCGATAGGCCTCCAGCGGTTCGAACTTCTTGAAGGCCTGGGCGACCTCGTGGGCGATCAGGTACATCACGGAGGCCGCTCCCACAAAGACGATGGGCAGCATCAGCCAGATGGGAAGCCCCTGGACTTCGAGAGCGCCAAAGAAGATGACGTCGCTTCCCGCCCTGGAGACATCGACCGGAAAGACCACCGCAAACGCGATAACCGCGAAGAGAGCCGCCGGCAGCCAGTGGAAACGGGAGCGCCTTTCCGCAAGCAGGAATCCGAGGCCGATGCCCAGGAAGCTTCCCAGCAACACGAAGTTGGTGAAGTACGAGAGGAAGACGATGTTCTCGCCGAGCCAGCGAATGAGCGCCAGCTCGACGAACAACATCAGGAAGCTGAGCGCGACCAGGCGCCCCTTGGGATTCATCGCTGAGTCGATCGGTCGCGCCCTCCGCCAGCCTTAGGAGAAGTGCTTTCGTTCATTGTGCCCAAACCCGCCATATTCCGCCGATTGAGCCCAACGAACGCGCCACGAACGCGCTCAGCCGAACTCGATGCCCTGCGCCAGCGGGAGCTCGTTCGACCAATTGATTGTGACGGTTTGGCGGCGCATATACGCCTTCCACGCATCCGACCCGGACTCGCGGCCGCCCCCCGTCTCCTTCTCACCACCGAACGCACCGCCGATCTCGGCGCCGGAAGTGCCGATGTTGACATTGGCGATGCCGCAGTCGGAGCCCTCGGCCGACAGGAAGCGCTCGGCGCTGCGCACCGAGTCGGTGAAAATGGCGGACGAGAGGCCCTGGGGCACGCCGTTGTGGACGGCGATCGCATGGTCGAGCGAGTCCACCTCCACGAGCCACATGATCGGACCAAACGTCTCCTGCTGCACTATCGGTGCGTCGGCCGGCACCTTGACGAGCGTCGGCTCGAAGAAGTGGCCCGTACGATCGAGCTCGTTGCCGCCGTAGAGAAGCTCGCCGCCCTGTTGGAGGGCGGTGGCCAGCGCCGCTTTGGTGTTGGCCACGGCCGCGGCGTTGACCAGAGGTCCCATGAGGGTGCCCTCTTCGAGAGGATCACCTATCGGAATCTGGCCGTAGGCGTCGACGAGCTGTTTGGTGAGCACGTCCGCAACCGGCTTGTGGACCAGCAACCGGCGCAGCGATGTGCACCGCTGCCCCGAAGTGCCGGCGGCGGCGAACAGGGCGGCCCTGACGGCCAGATCGAGCTGGGCGTCTTCCATGACGACTATGGCGTTGTTGCCACCCAGTTCTAGCAGCGCCCGGCCCATGCGCTGGGCGACGGCGGTGCCGACCTCGCGGCCCATGCGGACCGAGCCGGTCGCCGAGATGAGGGGGAGCCGTTCGTCGGCCACCATCGGTTTGCCGACGTCGTCGAGATCTCCCACGGCGAGGTTGAAGACGCCCTCATAGCCGGAGCCTGCCATCACCTCATGGCAGATATTGGCGATCGCGATCGAAGTGAGCGGCGTCACCGGTGACGGCTTCCACACCATCGTGTCACCGCACACTGCGGCGATGAGGGCGTTCCACGACCACACCGCGGCCGGGAAGTTGAACGCGGTGATGATTCCGATGGGACCCAGCGGGTGCCATTGCTCGTACATGCGGTGCCGGGGGCGCTCCGAAGCGATCGTCAGGCCGTAGAGCTGGCGC
>CAMYJM010000065.1:2966-15358 GCA_947258635.1 uncultured Acidimicrobiaceae bacterium | reverse complement strand
CGTGGGCCCCGGGGCCACAGGTCGAGCCCACCACCGGCGACCGCGGGCACACATCGAAGCGGGGAGCGCCGAGCCGATCCTGCACGAACCCTCGCCACGCCATCGCGTCATCAACGCTGCTGGTGTACATCGCCAGCGCTCTGGTGGGCGGGCCGAGAGCCGCCAGCCGCGCTTCAACGAAGCGGCGGGCGCGGCGGCCCCCCGCAGGTCGCGCCATCACATCGAGTGACCCGTCGCGGAAACCGACGACGGGGTTCATGTTCAACGCGGCGCCGGCCGCGGCTTTCGTCGTCGATATCCGTCCCGACTTCCGCAGGTAGCTCAGGGTGCTCATGATGATGAGGACTTCGGTGCGGTCGAGGAGTCGATTCACAGTCGCCGCGATCTCGGCCGCCGTCTGTCCGGATGCAGCCAGCTCGGCCGCTTCGGCCGCCAGAAGGGCGTGCGCTCCGGCTCCGGTGCGGGTATCGACAACCGTGACTCGCTCGCCGCCCAATTCGCGGGCCACCAGGCCGGCGCTCTCATAGGAGATGCTCAGGCTGGAGCTGACGGTCAGGATGAGTACCTCGTCGTACTCACCATCGAGAAGGTGCCGGGACACGCCGAGAAAGTCCGCCGGAGTCGGCGCCGAAGTGGTCGGCTGCCGGTCGGCGGCCGGGAGCCGCTGATAGAAGTCCCCCGGCATGAGGTCGACCTGATCCCGGTACGTCACGCCGTCCCACTCGATGTAGAGAGGGACCACGTGCACTCCCCACGCGGCGGCGAGTGCCGGTGAGATCCCGCTGGAACTGTCGACGACGACCGCCACCGTCACGTGACGGCCACCCCGAAGTAATCGACCACGCTGTGGTCGTCGTCCCACGTGCGGGAGACGGCGACCAGGTACCGGCCCGGCGGCAGATCCACGACCCACTGCCCGCCGGAGGGGTCGAGGGGACCACCCGTCGTCGCCGCCAATGATCCATCGAGGACGGCTGACTCGGCGTAGGCCGTCACGAACACATCTTGCGGAAGGTCGCCGGTGAACGTGACCGACGCGCCCGCCGCAACCGGGACGACGATGTCGGGTAGCTCCGGAATCCGGTCGACGGCTCGGCCGTCCCAGACCGTCGACCCCCGCACGCCGGTCACCGTCCGGCCCTCCAGTTCCAGCTCCAGAGCGCGCGGCTCAGCTTCCACTCCACATCCCCCGATCCAGAGGGCCGTCAGACATATCGCCGTCGCGCTAACCCTGATCGGTCTCCACCGGTTGGCTCTTGTTGACCGGTCGCGGCAGCTTCGAATCCGTGAAGAACACCCGCCCATCGCGCTTCACACGACCTTTCATGAGGCCTTTGGCGGACGATGTCGACCGCGTGATCGGAATCGAGAACTCGAGGTCGCCACCCCGATTGACGAACGCCGGTCCCGCCCACAGCGTACCCTTGTCGGGGTCGCGCACTTGCATCTCGAGACCACGACCCCGCGGGGTGAGCACCAGCTCACGGTGGACGAACGGAGCGGCGGTTCCGCTGTGCTCATAGATGAGGGCACCGACCACGATCTCGCGACTCCCCAGTGTGCGCCACTCCTTCGCCGCCTCTCGCGACAGGAGAAAGGTCCACTGGCGCTCGCCCACCGTGACGATGGAACCTCGCGTGGCGTCGAGCCTGACCCCCTGGGGAACCTTCTCGGCGTTCCTCGCCATTCTGGCGAGCTTGCGCGGTGTCGCCTTCCTTGAATCTGCCGATTCGTACCGACTCGTCATGATCCCTCCAAGTGCAGCTTCTCGCGCAACGTCGTCGCAGCCCCGCCGGCGATCGTGCCGACGAAGGTGTCCTCTGCCTCCGCCATCGCTTCCAACAGGCCGACGTCCGCCACCGTCCCGAGCCTGGCGAGCGCCAACGCCGCCTGGGCCCGATCTTCCGGTCGTCCCGACTCGATCACATCGAGCATGAACTCCCGGGTTCCCTCTCCGCCGATCTCGGCGAGAGAGGCGATAGCCTCCGCCCTGACCCGCGTATCAACCTCGGGGCTTTGGGCCAGTCGGGCGATCACGAGCGAGGCGGCGTGGTCCTTCACCTGGCCGAGAGCCCCCAGCGCCGCCTTCTGCAGCAAGATCCCGCGCGCCGGGTCCTCCTCGGCGGCGATCTTGCGCAGGGCGCTGCGCTCGGCTCCGCGGAGGCGACGCAGCTTCCGGGACGGGACACCTTCGGGGGCCGACAACATCAGCTCGACGCTGAGCCGTGCCCCGGCCTCGCCCAGCTCCAACAGGTCGGGCCGCTCCACGACGACCGACACCGGGTAGCGGTAGTTCCGATTCTTGATCACTTTCTCTGTTCGTTCTGTCATCGCTACCCCCTATCCCATGAACCTGACGAAGCACGGGAAGTTCTTCATCGTGTTGCCCTGCCCGTTCGTGAGAACGGTGTTGGCCGTTCCTATCGCCGGGTTCATCAAGTTGTTGGTCGAGTTCGTATGCGGCAAGCCCAGGTAGTGGCCCAGCTCGTGGGCCATGAACATCCCGGTCGTCGCCACGCCGTTGGTGCCCGAATCTGCGAAGGACTCGACGACGACCCCGTTCATGCCCTTGGCGTCCTTGTCGCAGGGCCCCGGGCGCGGCGAGAGACCGGCCACCGAACCTGTGTACAACCGGACGATGAACATGTCGATGGCGTTGTTTTGCACCGTCCAGTCCTCGGTGAGGTCCTCAGCCTCTCCGTTGCTGTTGATGGTCACGTAGCCGCCGGCCTGGGCCACCGAGATGATGTACGTCCGGATCGTCCCGATGTCCATGTCCTGCGAGTTGAAGATGCTCGCCGCCTGAGTCCTCAGGGCGTTGAACACGCCGGTCCGCTCGGCGGCCGAGAAGTTCTCGTTGCCGACCCGGATGATGTTGACATCCGGCCCGAAGATCCCGCGCCAGGTGAGCGAGTCGGTCACGGCGGCACCGGTGCCGGTCTCGATGAACCGCCACTCGATGGTGATCTGCCGTTTGGCCTGGAGCTCGTTGAACCCTGCCGAGCCGGGAGGGAAGGTGAAGTTGAACCAGAACCCGGTTCGCACCTGCCATGGGGTCAGCGTGGCTGTTGCACTCGAACGAGCCGCTCCGAAGCAGCGCCGCCCCGTTCGACAACCGGGCGGATCGCTCCGAGGGCCAGAAGATGGCGAAGGCCGGGTTGTGATACACCATGCCGGTCGTCGACACGTAGTCCTTGTTGCCGGCGTTGTCGTAGATCGACGCCTCGATGTTCATCGCGCCGGCTTCCATGGCAGGCAGCTCGAATGCCTTGACCCCCTTTTCTCGCTCGGCGTCGTCGACCTCTCGCACGAGATCGAGAGAATGGCTCATCGACTCCACCTGGAGCCGCGCCAAACGGACGCCGGAGCGAGAGTCGTCGAAGTGCAGCTCCAGCGCGAACGGCTTGTGATACAACACCCTGTCCGGTGCGGTTTCGATCGACCGGAGAACGGGTTCCTCGCTGGTCTCGGTCCTGGCGGCGCGCCGCAGGTTCTCCAATGTCGTCGTGGGCAGCAGCCCGCGAGCGATGAGATCACCCGGATCGATGAACGGTCGCCTGCGGCGAGCGGCGAGTATTCGCTTCGCCGTCGCCGGCCCGATGCCCGGTAAGAGCACGAGGTCCCTGGTTGCCGCAGTGTTGATGTCTACGCGTTTGGCGCGTAGCGGCGTGTCGGCCACGAACGTGATCGTTGGCTGGAAACGCTGATCGACCCCACCGCCTGACTTAGGCTCCATGATGGTGCACCCCTTCCCGCGCGGTCTCCCACACTCGCAGGGGGCACCTACTGCCGGCAGGCGCACCAACCCGGAGCAAGCCGCACTGCTGCCAGTATGGGGTGAGGCAACCCGCCTGGTCAAGGGCCGAACACCGCAACTGCGCCGAGCCCGAGGTGTGAGGAAGAATGAAACCGCAGATAGCGCGCGTAATCGAGCACAATCGCTCCACGGCGATGGAGTGGCCGGCCTACTCCTCGCACCGCGAGACCGTCATGCGGCTTCTGCTCGAGGCAGCGGGGAATTCCGTCGGGATGTCCCTGTGCCTCGTCGGAGCGGGCAACTGTAACGACGTCGACCTGGTGAGGCTGAGCGACAGGTTCGGCGAGATTCATCTGGTCGATCTGGATGAGTCGGCCATGCGCAGAGCCGCGGCGCGCCAGCTGGGGGGAAATCGCGAGGCGCAATCAAACATCGTGATCCACGGTGCCGTCGATGTGGCCGGCGTGCTCGAGGCGCTGGCGCGGCCTGTCGATCCGGTCGAGCTCGCGACGATCGCGACGGAGGCGAGGCCGCATGTCGGCGACGCACCGTTCGACGTGGTCGCGTCATTGTGCGTTGTCACCCAGATCATCGATTCGGTGGTTGCCACCCTCGGGACGAGTGACCCCGCGATCAACGGGGCCGTAACTGCCGTCAGGAACCGCCACCTGGCGATCCTGGGAGAGTTGGCGAAACCGGAGGGTCGCGTCGTCTTCGTGACGGACTTCGTTTCGGCCGACACGGCGCCCGATATCCTGGAGCCGGGTGCCAACCGCGTGGACCTGATGAAGCGTCACATCGCCGATCGCAACTTCATCACCGGCACCAACCCGGTCGCCATCGAACAGGTCTGTCGGGGAGAGCCGGCGGTTCCGCTGGACGTCGAGAGCTTCGTCACACCTTGGATCTGGGATCTGGGGAAACGGTCCTACCTGGCCTACGCCCTGGTGTTGCGTCCCCGCCCTCGTACCGACTGAGCAGCTCCGGAGTTACCCTGCACCCCCAACTATGTCGCGTGTTCCTCCCCCCGTTGCGCTACCGGACGGCCTCACCGGGCAGATGCTCTATGCAACCATGGCCCGCTATCGAGATGTTCTCGAGGCGCGCCGCGATGACATCAACTCGATCAACGTGTTTCCGATCGCGGATCGCGACACCGGCTCCAATCTGCTCCACAAGTTGGTGTCGGTGACGCACGGATTGGACCCGGAGGCCGCTCTGGCCGTTGCTTGCGCCGCGGTGGCCGCGGCCGCCGTTTTTGCCGGACGCGGCGCTTCCGGCTTGATCATGTCCCAGGCGATCACCGGTATGGCACGTCACCTCGAAGAATCGGCAACGGCGGGCCCGCGCGAGGTCGCGGATGCCTTGCAGGCCGCCAACGAAGCTGCCCGGCGGGCGCTTGCCGACCCCGTCGAGGGAACGATCATCACTTGCACCCGGCGGGTGGCCGCAGCCGCCCAATGGTCGGCCGGACGCGGCTCAGACCTCGCCGGAGTGACCTCGGCGGCGCGGGACGAGGCCTGGGCCGCCGTGGCCGAGACGCCGACGATGCTCCCGGTACTGGCCGAGGCGGGCGTCGTCGACGGCGGCGCCGTCGGTTACGCCCTCCTTCTCGACGTGCTCGATGCCGTTGTACGGGGAACCGAAGTGCTGGAGGCGCACATCGCCGCGCCCGGCAGCTTGGCCGTGGTGCTACCCGATGACCGCTATGAATTGATCGTCAACCTGGAAAACGTCGCCGACCCAACGGGCCTGGCCGAAGCATGGCAGGCACTGGGGTCGAGCGTCGCACTCGCCTCGCAGGCGGCGGATGTGAGAGCCCACATCCACACCGCCGACGTCGCCGGCGCCTACCGGACGGCCCTCCGCTTCGGCGAGGCATTGCGTGTCGAGATGACCGACCTCCACGCCTACGCCGGCGACGGGGCGCGCCGGCTGACCGTGCTGGTCGCCTCCTTGCCCGAACAAGCCGGCGCTTTGCTGAGCCTGGGGCCGACCCGGCTTCTCTTGCCGGCCGACATCCCCTCTCTCGTGCACATCGTGGAAACCTCTGCCGGGCACGACCTGAGGTTTGTGGTGGTGGGTGACGGAGCCGAACTGGTCGAAACTGCGCGGGCGGCGACTAGTGGCGAGTTCGCGATCGAAGTCGTCGCCGACGCTGGGGACGCCGCGGCCCTCGTCTGAGGGCTGTCGGATGAGCCGGCCCGGGTGGGTACGGCCGTCGCCAGGACTCGACGATCAGGGCCGCAGCTGCAGGTTCGTGAGGTCTTCCTGCAACACCAGCGGTGTCAGCGTCGGCTGCACCGCGAAGAGCCCGGCGAGGTCGGGCCGCAGCGTCAGTGCCTCTGCGATGGCAATCGAGGTCAACGCCGACCTGCGGTCGACGGTCAAGACGTACTGCGACTCTCGATCGGAGCGGGTGTCGCCTTCCGCGTAGTCGTCGAAGGTCGTGACCACCAGGAAGTCACCCGCCAGCTCGGCGGTGATCGACGTCGTCTTCCAGCCGAAGTCGTACCGTGCCGACAGCGACCCGGCGGTGATGGTGCCGGACGTCTCGCCCCAGTCACAGGCGGTCGGCGTGCACGTGGCGAATCCCTGGACGGTGACGGTGGTGTCGCCCGTCGCCCGTACGACCAACCGCGCCAGTCCCCCGCTCTCGTCGACGTTCTCCCAATTCGCGGCGAACTGCGCCGCCCCCGGTCCCGCCGACACCACCAGCGCCACCTCGGCCGCCCGCGTCCCCTGCCCAGGATCCTGCTCCAGCACCGTGCCTTCCGGCTGGGCCGAAGGCTGCCGCGCCACTCCGGAGACGGCTACGCCGAGTTCGGCCAGGTTGTTGGCTGCATCGGTCTCCGCCAAGCCCACGAGCGTGGGGAGCACCGGAAGGCCGGGCCCGGCCGAGACGCTCAGGGAAACCGCCTCCGCCCTGGCGCCGGCCGGCGGGCTCTGGGTGAGCACCGTCCCCACCGCGGCCGCGTCCTCGATGAGCTCGACCGTGAGGCTGACGCCGGCGGGGACCGCGCTCCGTGCCTCGGCCTCGCTGAGGCCGACCAGCGCCGGGATTTGCGGCAACTCCGCCGGTGGGCCCGACGACACGAACAGCAAGATCGCCACCGACTCGACACCCGGCTCGGGGAACTGGTCCACCACGACCCCGGCAGGTTGGCTGTCCGCCCTTTCGCTGATGTCGACCGAGAAACCCTGGCCGGTTAGCTCGGTTGCCGCCTCCTGGCCGACCCGTCCCCGCAGATCCGGCACCAGACTGCGGCGACCCTCCGATATGACCAGGACGACACTCCCGGCACGGTTCCCCGACTCGGGTTCTTGGCTGATGACGAGACCTTGGTCGGCGTCCGCCGCCTCGGTGCGGACTGTGATGTCAATCCCGGCGGCGGTCAGGATGTCGGCCGCCTGCAGCTCGTTGAGGCCTACCAGGTTCGGAACGACCGGCGACCGCAGCGCCAGCGTTGCCAGAATCGCGATCAGTGCCAGCACGGCGGCGGCCCCGACCCCCTGCAGCCAGCGGGTACGTCGGTCCGCGGGCTTTGCCCGGTCCCGGGAAGGAGGGCGCCGGATCGCCGATTCACCCCTGAACTGTTCGATCGCACCCATCAGGCGCTCAACGTCACGATCGAAATCGGGGTCGGGTCGAACCGGGAGCCCGTTCAGGTCGGGAAGCGTGGCGATCGACCCGGGTAGGGCCGATTTCGGCGGCATGCCGGCGCCGCGCACCAGCAGTGGGATGATCGGAATCCCCCGGCTCATGGCGGTTTCGATCTCGGTCCGCACCGGGTCGTCGGGCTGATCGAGGCGGCGGATGCCGTCGCTCGTCTGCGCGTCCAGCCAGTCGGGGCCAATCGCCACGAGCACGCACTGCACCTCGCTCAAGGCGTCGGCGATCGCCACCCGGAAGTTGGCCGCGGGCATGATGTCGTCGACGTCACGAAAGACGAAATCGGCTCCGAACCTCTGGTTGAGTCGATCACCGATCCGGCCAACGACGTCTGCTGCGTCGCCACGCCGGTAACAGAGAAATACACTCTCGATAGCTGAACCTCAATTGTGAGCGCGCCCGGCACCAAATCGCACCGAATTGTCGGCATCCACGACGATGCCAACCCAGCATACGCGAATTTCGCGAGAATCCGCGACGGCGGCTCGGGCACGGGCCAGTTGGCCGCTCGGGCTCAGAGCGTCTGGAACGCCAAGCCGCCGTCATTGAGCACCGGCCAACGCTCAGATCGGGAAGTTCGGATCCTCCTGCAGGCTGCGCGAGGTCTCGATGTACAGTTTCATGGGCGCGAGCAAACCCAGTTTGGACCAGTTGGCGATCATGTTTTGGTTTGAGGTCATCTTCTGGTTCTCGAAGATGTCTGCGTTGCCGGTCTGGGTCAGGGGGCGCGTCCAGCTCGTGTCGTCCGAAGCACCGCTGCGCTTGGCGGCGACCCGTACCAGACGGGCGCTGGGCCAGAGATTGTCCGCCGACGCCTCGGTGGGGTGCTGGTAGTTGTGCTGGTTCATACCCACCTGCCACGGCACAGCCAGCGAACCCGTCAGATCGCCAGGCTCTATCGCGTCGGAAATGCGGAAATCGGATTCGGCATCGGGCAGGCCGACGCGGAAGTAACTCGCCGGGTCGTCGAGCACCGCGCCGACCTCGACGCCTGGATAGAACGGCCCACCGACGGCGAAGTCCATAGATGCCCGGTTCAGCGCGGCCGGGCGACCCGCCAGCGGAATGTCCCGGAACGCCGGCTGGGCAAGATCGTCCGGGTCGCGCCCGGGTGGCCAGTCGGATGCGAATGTGCCGGCCGCGAGATCGCTGAAATACTGATACTGCACCGGGGTATAGGTCAGGCCCTCGATGGCGGGCATACTGTGGATCTGGCCCTGCCCGAGCGGCGGCAGAGCGCCGCTGGGGTCCTTCAACATATCGAAATAGAGCCCGCGCCGTCGTTCGCCCTCTGCGAACGCCGGATCAGTCGTGTCCAGCGTGTGCAGCCCCGGAAACACGCGGCTGTCGAAGAAGGCCCCGTCCGGGTGCATGTCGTGATTCGCGATATACCCGTGCCCGTGCTTGGGCGTGCGCCCTTGGGTCATGCCCCGCACCGAGAACAGGGTGAATTCCAGGAACGCGGTGCGGTGCAGGATCGGATGGATGTGGTCGCGGAAAGATGTCTGCGGCACGGTGGCGCCCCAGCCTCCGCTGCGGTCAAAGGCCAGATCAAACAGCGTCACCGGCGCCAGGCAGGGATGCGCATAGTCCGGCGGACCGACGACGATGCGCGCCGAAAGCGCTTCGTAGGACTGCCGCCCAATGGTCACCCGCGCCTCGACGATCCCGTCCGAGGTGTCGTCGTACCAGTTCCGGTTGCGCATCGCGGTCGGCGCGAAAAGCGCGTCCCAGGTGCCTGTATCCCCATGCCCGCCAAACACGATAAGACGGCCCCGGGCATCGGTCTGTATGTCGCCGAGCTTGACGTAGCGCTGATCCGGGGTGCCGGACATCAGATTGCCACCGAGCTCGAGCGGTCCCTGCGAAGTCCCCGAGATCGTCTGCGCCCCGCTGTCGATCGTCAGCTGCGCGGCGGTGGGCCCCACGTTCAGCGGCCCTGCCACCAGACCAAGCCCCCAGTCCGCGTCGCCTGCAGCTTTCTTGTTGACGAGCTGGACGGTCCACTCGATCTGCGCGTTCGCACTCGTGAGCTCTCGTACCGGCTGGCCGCTCGCATCGAACTCGTAGATGCGGAACCGGCAGCCCATGCGCTTCAGCGGGCGGAACTCGATCGGAATCGGCCCCGGCGGCGTCACCCCTCCTCCCGGGAGCCCGGGCTGCGGATTGCCCGGGGGCAGAACACTCTGGGGCGGCAACAACGACCCCTCGGCCAGCTCGGCGACCGGGCGGTAGCCGCCTTCCGGCACATAGTCGATGAGCGGCGCCTCACTTCCGAGATAGCTGTAATGGCGGCTGTTGCCAACCCGGGCGAGCCCGATCGCCGGGAATATCTGAAACGGAGGAATAGCCTGTTGTGTCGTATCCATGGATGCGCTCCTTGAGACGAACGGTGAATCTACCCGATATTCCCAAGTCGCACTCTGTCGGGCCGATGGTGCAGCCCTGTTCAAGCTGTTGCGCCTGGTTCCAGCGACTACGACATGTCGACCCTGTTCGAGGAAGCCGGCCGAACGTTCAATGCCGATGTCGTCATGCCCGGTTCGGCACTTGTTCACAGCTTTCGGTGACCACGCCGCCGTGTCGCCATGGTCGGCACGTGGAGATTTCCAACCGCGGACGAAGCCACAATCGCCGGCTCCTCCGCAACGTGATCGAGCGGCCGGCCGAGCGCTCGTCCTGAAGCAGCAGGATCGCGGTTTGCTCAGGTATCGAAGTGTGCCGTCAACGCCTCGAGAACCCGTTTGCCCTGCTCGGTCTCGATGCTCCCGAGCAGCTCTGCTCTCCAAGTCGCGAAGTCCCGAATCTGACTGCGATAGATGTAGAGCTGTGTCAGCTGGTCGAGCCGGTCGAAGTCCTTGGCGATCCGGGCGTTGATCGTGGAGCCTTCGTACTCTCTCCACAGATCGCCCAGCTCGCCAACGCCGGCGAGCTCGGCATAGGTGGAGAGGGTGGTCGCCTCGGCGAACCAGCGCGACTCGGCACGTTGTTGCGCCCGGGACTTATTGACGATGTCACCGGTTTCCGATTCGGCCAGGTCGTGAACCAGGAGCAGCTTGAGGATGCGGTCACGGTCGTAGCCCTCGTCTTCGTCTTGCAACGGCAGGTAGCAGAAGGCGAGAAGAAACGCGCCGTACATGTGGTCGGCGACGGATTCGGGGCGGTCCACTTTGCGTTTCACCCAACCCGTCCGGAGCACTTGTTTGACTCTGAAGAGCTCTTCGGCGACGCAGCCGGTGCCGAACGACTCGTATCCGAGGTGGCGCCGCATCACCCCCAGATAGAGCTTGAGGCGGTCCGACCTCACCTCCTTGGCCAACTTGGGAGCCAACCTCACCAGCTTCTTGCGGATCGGCTCCTCGAGAACGCCGTCGAGGTGGCACGACTGGGCGAGGGAGTAGAGAGTGAAGACGTCGAGGTCAAAGCTGGCCTGGCGGTCCGGCGACGTGATCTTCGCCGTCAGGCGTTGGTAGGTGCGAGGGAAGGGGCTCGCCTTGCCAGGGCGCAGGGCATCCGGGGGCATGATCGGGATGTCGCCGTAATACTCGAGGTGGAACCCCCGATTGATCCGGTTCCACCGCGGATCGTCGATCATCAGGCCGATGTAATCGTCAGACGCCTTCCGGTCCCCAAGGTAGATCATGCTGACGTAGAGCGTGCGGAGGCTGAACAGCAGGCCGCTGATTCTCTTGTCCGTGACGCCGGGAATGTCGAGCCCTGCCAGCTGGTCGAGGTATGCGTCGCGACTTCGCCTCAGGAGTCGCCGGGCGTCCTGTCGGGCTTCCTCTCCCTCGAGCCTGCCCAGCAGGAAGCTCATGTTGGCGACCGCATCGGGGTCGGGCGTCTTGAAGAGGACTTCGGCGCGTTTGACGAAGCTCGTCTTGCTGCCCTTGCTGGCGTTCACCAAGTCCCTGGCAAGGTACATCGTCTGTTGAATGAGGGGACGGCGCAGCACTTCCCAGTCGGCATCGGTGGGTCGGGACCTCATCGCCGACTCGGCAATTCGATAGGCGACGAGGAAGCGTCCCAGGTCTTCACCGCGGTGGACCATTTGCCATGCGGCACAGCCCTGCTCCGCGGCGGGCGGAGTGACGCCGTTGACCACGTATTCGTACGCGTACTCAGCTGCTCGCGCCAGCGCATCGGCGCCGGCGGGCAGCGGGCAATCTGGGATGTACTCGTCCAGGAGATACCGATGGAAGTAGGCGCCGCCGCTGCTGAGATTGCCGTCGTCGAGCGTCACCATCGCGTAGGCCATCGACGCGGTGCCGATATCGACCTTGCTGAAGTTGCACACTGCGGCGACTCTCTCGAGATCGGTGGCTGTGACACCGTTGTGAGTGAGGCGGGCGAAGCCCTTGATGAACCGCGAGGCCGCCGGCGTACCCGCCTCGAGGCCGGCAAGACGGATCGTTCGACTGGCGCGACCCGGAATCGGGCCCGGGGCGGGCTCGGAGAACCCGTTGCAGTGCACGCCCTTGTCGATCGCCACGATCCGGCGGAATCCTCCCGTGTGGTCGGCCAACAGCTCGTGGAGTGCGGTTCGGTGATGCGTGTAGCAGTCGAAGCCCGCCGCGAACAAGAGCGGCGTTTCGGATGGATGGTCCTCGACGTAGCGGTCGATCCTGTTGAGGTGCCGCTGCAGTCGAGCTTCCGGTCCAGCCAGCCCGTCGTAGTCGCGAAGGTTGACCCAGATCGGATAGGGCTGGGATGCTGGGCCCGCTCCCTGTCGACCCAGCTGGTAGAGGTAGAGGCAGCCGACCATCAGCTCGGAGCCGGTGCCCGCCTCTCCTGCCACGCGCAGCACCGTTCGCGGCCCGCGCCGGGCAACCGCGTCGACCGCTGCGGCGAACAGTGAATCCGGCTCGGCACCCTCTAGACGGCCCTTGAACTCGGCGACCTCATGCTCGAAGAGTGCCGATAGCTGGCCGAATTCACGCCGGCTCAGGGTCTTGCCCGCGG
>CAMYJM010000065.1:0-2928 GCA_947258635.1 uncultured Acidimicrobiaceae bacterium | reverse complement strand
CGAGGCGTGGGCGGCCTCCTCCAGTCCCGCCCTTGTTGCCGGCTCGAGCACACGGGAAACGCCGGCGGTCAGTCGATCGAGAAGGCTGCTGTCGGCTCCTCCGCGCCACCTACCGAGATCGAGCGTTTCGTACACGCCGAAAGGGATGGGAAGATCGACTTTCCGGAGCCACACCGGGACGAGCTTGCCGTGGTCATGTCCACTGCCGGCCTCCGCGATCACGAAGTCCGACTGCACCGCCGCCTGCGACCAAAGCACCAGGACACAGCCGGCCTCGTCCAGCTCCCTCCTGATCCTCGTGCGAAAGCGCCCGCCCGGCTGGGCTTGCTCGTAGCGGAAGATGGACCAGCCCTCCGCGGACAGACGCTGGGCGACGGCCTCGGCTTTGCCCGCATCGGCTTTGGAGTAGCTGATGAAGATGTCGGCCACGGCGCCTCCCCTCGACTCAAGACTACGCGACGGGCCGTGCAGAACCGAGATCCCCGCTGGACACCGCAGCACCGGCGGGTGGACAGGAGTACCGTCAGGAGGAGAACGAGGAGGTCAGAACTTGAGTGATGCTCACCTGTTCGTGAGCCACAAGCACACGGACAAAGCCATCGCGGAGACGTTTGCCCAGTTTGTCAAGGAGAAGACGGCCGGGCGCGTGAAGGTCTATGTCTCTTCCAGCCCCGACTTCGACGGTCCCCGGGTCGGCAAGAGTCTCAACCCTCAACTGAGAAACACACTCGCCGCCACCGACGTCGTCGTCTTGATCTACACGTCGGAAAGCAATGACTGGCAGTACTGCATGTGGGAGTGTGGGCTGGCCATCAACCCTGCCGATGAACGCCCGACAGACGTGGTGGTCCTGCAGTGTGGAGAAACGGGGCCGCGACCCTTCGCCGACGATCTGCGGGTGATCGCGCACGATCTGGATTCGATCACCATGTTCGTTCAGGAACTCCTCACCGGCGATGACTTCTTCCCGCGCCTCGAGGGCAAGGTCATCGACTTCAACCAGGAAGATCCAACCATCCGGAAGTACGCGCAGGAGTTGAAAGAGGACCTCTCAACGGTGATTCCAGCCTCGCTGGGCGGCTCGCAGACCGATCTGACGTCGTCGGCTTTTCTCCGTATCGAGTTGCCCAAAGAGTCGGTGGAAGAGATCGAGGCGCTCGACGAATCGACCGGCGCCGAGATAACCCGGAAGATCATCCGGGAACATGGCAAGATCGTCGAGAGCGACCTGACAACCGCCCTGTTCGGGTTCGCCATCGATGAGACCACGACCTTGGGCAAGGTCCTGGACAAATCCCAGAAGGGCGCTTCCCTCGAAGATCCCGGCTGGTTCAAATCTCTGGCGAAACAGATTGGCCTCGCGGCGCGCGAGCGGTACCCGCAGGGCATCGCCTATGCCCCTTACCGAGTGGAGGGCGACAAGTCGCTCATTCCATACGTGACGCGGAGTCGGCGCTTCGAAGCGGACGGCCGCATGCAGTTCGACACATACTTCGTTCCGCTGGCGCCCGCTCCCATACTCGCCACCTCACGGATGGTCACGACGGATCAGGCATTCCACAAGCGCCTCGACAAAACGCCGGCAACGGCGATCGGTCTGCCTCAGCTCAAGAACGACATGGACGATGACGGCCGTTCGCGGGTTCCCGTACTCGGGGAAGGCGGCACGCCTCAGTACATCATCCACCTCAGCATGATCGACAAGTTCATCTCCAACCTGTCGATCAAGGGGACCGACGTCACGACCTTGACCCTCGCGGACCTACTGGCCGTCGATGACATGAGGCAGCTCTTCGCCAACTCATTGGCGGTCGTGGGCCCGGAGGCAACGATGACCGACGCCCGAGCCGCTATGGACGCCGTCGAGAACTGTCAGGATGTCTTTGTGACTCGCGACGGGACGCGAGACGGCGCAGTCCTCGGATGGCTGACCAACGTCACGCTGATGTAGAGCCCGCGGACCAGAACCGGCAGACGTGCCGGCTATCCCTTCGTCACGTCCTTGGCGAACTCTTCGAAGACGGCGACGTAGTGGTCGATCTCGGCGTCGCTGTGCATCACGGACAGGGTCCACTGCTCGTCCGCGCCCGGTGTCATGTAGATGCCGTTGACCATGTGGTAGAGCCAGCCGAGATAGTTGAGGTCCTCGTTGAAGTGCTCGGCGTACGAGCGGTAGTCGACGACAGGCTCTTCGGCGAACATCACGCACCCCTTGGACGCAACCCCGACCGAATAGGCCGGCAGCCCATAACGATCGCACACGTCCTGGCACCCGGCGAGGGCCCGCCGGCCGATCTCGTCGAGCCGGCGGTAGGCGGCGTCATCGAGCACCTTGGTGAGAGTCGCTTCGGCTGCGGCCATCGAGAGCGGATTGCCGTTGAAAGTCCCCATCTGGGCGACCGTTCCCTCGGAAATCTGCGCCATGATCTCCTCGGTGCCGAGAACCGCTCCGATGGGGGTGCCGCCGCCCGTTGCCTTGGCGAGCGCCACGAGATCGGGGACGACGCCGTACATTTCGACGGCTCCGCCGGCGGCGATGGTCGCTCCGGTCTTGACCTCGTCGAAGATCAACATCACGCCGTGCTTGCGGGTGATCTCGCGCACCGCCTCCAGGTAGCCGTCGTTGGGAGGAACCACACCGATGTTCAGCATGATCGGCTCGATGATCATGGTGCCAATGTCGTCATTGGCCGCAAGGGTGGCGTCGAGAGCGTCCGGGTCGTTGAACGGAACCACGACCGTCATGTCCAGCAGCGATTGCGGGATGCCGGCAGACTGCGGCACCGACACGGGGTGAGCTCGCGGGCCGATCTTCGTCGGGTCGGGATGGACCGACACCATTACGGCGTCGTGGTGCCCGTGATACGAGCCCTCGATCTTGACCAGAGCGTCCTTGCCGGTGAAGGCGCGGGCCAAACGCACCGCGTC
>CAMYJM010000064.1 GCA_947258635.1 uncultured Acidimicrobiaceae bacterium | reverse complement strand
CGGCCGACTCGACAGACGGAGCCGCCGTGGTTTCCTCGAAGTGGGGGCGAGCCGGCTCGACGAAGCGACTCGGCGGGGCGTACGAGTGAGCAGAGTCACCCCCAAAGCGGCGGTGGTAGTAGCGCTGGGGAACCGTCACTGTGAGGTGGTCCTTGGCGCGCGTCAGCGCCACGTAGAAGAGGCGCCGTTCCTCGGCGAGGCCCCCGGGCTCGCCGAGAGCCATGTCCGAAGGGATGTTGCCGTCACTGGCATGGATCACGAATACGGCCCGCCATTCCCCGCCCTTGGCTGAATGGATCGTGCTGAGTATCAGGTAGTCCTCGTCGAGGTGAGGCGGGCCCGCCAGGTCGCTCGTGCTGTTGGGCGGGTCGAGCGCCATGTCGGCGAGGAAGGTGGCCCGGTTGCGGTGGGGTGAAGCCATCTTGCCGAGCTGGGCGATGTCGCCCAGACGCACCGTGGCGTCTTCGTAGCGACGATCGAACACGAGAGAGCAGAACTCGCTGAGCCGATCGATCTGGGCGGCCGGCGGCATCTCCGGCTCGGCGACCACGGCACGCAGCGCCCCCTGCAGCTCGCTCAAGATGGGGCGAGATTCGGACGGCACCGCAAGGTCGAGCTCACAAAACGCGGCGATGACCGTGCCCCCGTCGATCTCGGCCTTGGCGACGGCCTGTTGCAGCATCCGCGGCGCAGTTGCCGGGCCGACGCCCGGGATCAGCTGCAGCACTCGGTTCCATGCGAGCTCGTCATCCGGATTGGACGCGATGCGCAGCATGGCCGTGAGATCCTTGACGTGGGCCGCCTCGAGAAACTTGAGCCCGCCGAACTTCACGAACGGGATGTTGCGCCGCCCCAACTCGACCTCGAGGCCGGCCGAGTGGTGGCTCGTGCGAAACAGCACTGCCTGGTCGCGCAGGGGGATGCCGAGCTCGCGCAGTGCCAGCACCTGCTCACAGATGTGCTCGGCCTGCGTCGGCTCGTCGTGGCAAGTCACCAGCGCCGGCCGCGGGCCGTCGCGGCGAACCGACCACAGGTTCTTCTCGTAGCCGGAATCGGCTTCTGCCATCACCGCATTGGCAACGGCGAGCACCTGCGGAGTCGAGCGGTAGTTCTGATCGAGGGTGATTCGCTTCGTGTCCGCAAAGCGAGTCTCGAACTCCCACATGTTGGCCACCTCGGCGGCCCGGAAGCCGTAGATCGCCTGAGCATCGTCGCCGACGACCGTCGGCATGGCCGAGGCGCACATGCCGGCCAGGATGTCGGCCTGGATGCGGTTGGTGTCCTGGTACTCATCGACGAGGACGTGGTCGAACATCGTCGTTATCGCAGCCGCTGCCGGCGATTCGAGGAGCGCCCGCCAGTACAAGAGGAGGTCGTCGTAGTCGATGACGTTGTGCTCCCGTTTGCGGGCGGTGTAGTCACGGAAGAGGCAGCGAATCGAGTCGACGTGCTCCGTGCACCAGGGAAAGTGCCGGGACGTGATCTCATCGAGCTTGGCTTGCTGATTCACGACGCGGCTGTAGACGGCGGCGATCGTCTCCTTCTTGGGGAACCTGATCCCCTTCTCCCCCAGGCCGCGCTCGGCACGCAGCATGCCGAACAGCGCCTCGGTGTCGGCTTGATCGAGAATCGTGAAGCCTTCGGCCAGGCCCACCGCCGGACTGTAGCGACGCAACAGACGGTGCGATATGCCGTGGAAAGTACCGCCCCACACCCGCCCGGAAGTCTGCGTGTTCACGAGGCGATCGACCCGGCGCACCATCTCCGCCGCGGCCCGCCGGCTGAATGTGAGCAGCAGGATCCGCTCGGCGGCGACACCGCCGTCGATGAGCCGGGCCACCCGGGCGACCAGCGTGCGGGTCTTCCCGCTGCCCGCCCCGGCCACAACCAGGAGCGGGCTGCCGTTGTGGTGCACGGCCGCGCTCTGCTCCTGGTTGAGACCCTCCGCCCATGGCCGGTCCCTTATGAGGTCTGAGGCGAACATACGTTCGACTGTAGCAGAGCGCGGCGCCGGCGCGTCAACACCACCCGGAACACGAGGGCGCAACCATGTCGAATGCCGCCCGGCCCCACGCCCCCGTAATCCGGTTACCGTGCTCCCCATGTCAGAGCGCCCGATCGACCTGAGCCCTTCGGGGCCGCCGGACACAGTCCTGCCCGAGGCACCGGGAAACGCAGTGGCAGCGCTCGAGGCGGCTCTCGCGTCCGGCGACGACCCCAAGACCGCTGTCGCGGCATTAGTGGAGCAGTGGCCGCGATACATCGATGCATGGGCCCGGCTCGGCGAGTTGAGTGATGACGCCGTCGAATCCTACGCGTACTACCGGATCGGCTACCACCGCGGCCTGGACGCGTTGCGTGCCAGCGGCTGGGGCGGCACCGGCTACGTCCGCTGGAAGCACCCGACCAACCGGGGCTTTCTGCGGGCATTGATCGGACTGCGGAAGGCGGCTGCTCGGATCGGAGAACAAGACGAGGTCGAGCGAATTGGCGACTTCCTGAACCAGCTCGACCCGGACCTGGAGATCTGACGGTGATCTTGCTCGACCGCCACGACGCGGTATTCGTCCTGACAATGGACAACGGCGAGAATCGGATGAACCGTCCTTGGCTCGAAGCCGTCACCGCAGCGCTCGACAAGGTCGACGCCGCCGAGGAACCCAAAGCCCTGGTGACGACGGGATCGGGCAGGTTCTATTCGAACGGGCTCGATCTCGAACCGCTGATGGCGGCGGGACCGGAGTCGATGGCCGGCTTCATCGCCGATCTCGAGGGACTGTTTGCCCGGTTCATCGCGACGCCGTACATCACAGTTGCCGCCTGCAACGGCCACACGTTCGCCGCCGGCGCCATGCTGGCCCTGTGCCACGACTTCCGCGTCATGCGAACCGATCGCGGCTTCTTCTGCCTTCCGGAGGTGGATCTGGGTATTCCATTCACGCCGGGCATGGATGGGCTCATCAAGCGGCGCCTCCCCCCGGTCGTAGCCCACGAGGTCATGGTGACCGGCACCCGCTACGGCGGCGAGGTCGCGGCCGCCAAGGGAATCGTCCATCACGCCGTCGCCCATGCCGCCGTGTTGCCGCAGGCGATCGAGATCGCCGCCGGACTGGCAGCCAAAGCCGGGCCAACGATGCGTGCGATAAAGGTGCGAATGTACGCCGACCTCATCGAACTGCTCGAGCGCAGCACCGGGACGGCGCCGGCCGCCGGCGAGTGATCTGATTCGGACGACGAGATCCAGACGACGAGAAGGCCCCCGGGCGGGGGCCTTCTCGTCTCGCACGAGGAGGGCCGGTTACGAGGCGGACGCCTCGAGAACCCGGTCGCGGCTGATGTCGACCGAGATCTTCTTGGGCTTGGCCTCGGGCTTGACCGGAATGGTGACCGTGAGGACACCCTGGTCGTAGTTGGCGCTGACGGCCTCACTGTCGAGGGCCCGGCCCAACTTGATGGTGCGGCTGTGCTTGCCGTGTGGCCTCTCCCGGGAGACCCAGACGACATCGTCGACGTTCTCCAGGGCCCGCTCGGCCTCGATCGTCAAAGTGCCGTCCTCGACTTCGATCGCGAGGTTTTCGGGGTGGACCCCCGGCAGATCGAACTTGATGACAAAGTCATCACCCTTGCGGTAAACATCCATCGGCATCACGCCGGCGCGGAACCCTCCGAATGAGCCCATCTGATCGAACAGGCGGTCGAAATCGGGCATAGCGGTCAATCGCATGAGACGAACTCCCTTCTAGTAGTGCTGTATCGCGAGCGGTATGGTCGCTTCGCGTGGATATGTCTGATACAGCATGCGTTTATCTGAGTTTACTACACTCAGATTTTATCCATACGGGAACTGATGTCAAGAGGGTTTTTTGATCGGAGCCGCGCCGCAAGCGGTCGGCGGCGGACTATCCCCAGATCTCGCCCAAAGCTGCGGAGTCGACGCCAATTGCCGCAATCCGGACCGGGGTGATGGCGATCTTGCCGTCGGTGACCGCCTGGACGTCGGACCCCCACAGTCCGTCGATCACCTCCATGTCGGACACCCAGTCGTGCTTGTAGATGCCGTCACTCTGCTCCTTGAAGAGGGGCCCGTAGTTGGTGCGGGCCAGGTGGGTGACCCGGCGCGGCGTGTCGACGTCGGCGGCGGCGGGCATGTTGACGCTGAGCACGTCGACTCCGTCCGGGAAACCGAACGCCATCACCTCGTCGACGATGGCGGCGCTGACTGCAGCGAACCGCTCCCAGTCGGGCACCGAATCCGGAGAGCGCATGTGTTGGGCCCACTCGGCAAAGTGCCCGACGGAGACTGCCGAGAACGCGAAGGACGGAATCCCGGCGATGGAGCCCTCGAGGGCGGCGCCGACCGTGCCCGAGCCCATGGTATAGGCCGAGCCGAAATTGGCCCCGATGTTGACGCCACTGACCACCATCGTCGCCTTCTCCCCGAACAACCGGTACACGCCGAGCTGCACGGCGTCGGCCGGGTATCCCTCGACCGACATCATCTCGATGCCGTCTCGCTCGACCGGCTTCACCCGCACGTCTTCGAAGCGGCTTATGGCCTTGCCGATCCAGCTGCGCTCGACGGCCGGAGCCGCTACCCGCACCGGGCTGCGTGCCCCCAGAGCGCGCGCCAGCGAGGGAAGGGACAACGAATCGACACCGTCGTCGTTCGACACCAGGATGAAGGACACGACCGGACCCTATCGGATCTGGGGCGCAGTCGAGAATTCCTGCGAGACGAAGTGGCGGGCAATGTCACCGCATGTGGCGTACCAAACATCGCCGAAGCTGCGGGTGAACCCGATGAACTCGCGTAGCGTCGCCAGCCGAACGGGCCGACCCGTGACCTGCGGGTGCATCACGAGCGTGATCGCGCCCCCCCACGATCGCAGCTCGGTGAATTCATCCTGCCAGATCGAGAGCACATGCGCTTTCGACTGCAGCACCCGATACTGGGTCGGGCTGGCGCTACCGAAAGCCCAGTCGTCGAGAGTCGGCTGTTCCGGAACCTCGACGGGACCGGGACTGCCGTCTTCGAGGACGATGCGATACGGGGCGAAGTGGTCCCGTAGCGAGCTGTCGTAGAGGAAACCCCGGTCGGTCAGGGTGCGCAGGCCGAGGTGGCTCGAGACGCCGTCGGGAGCCCGGTAGCCCGCCGGGGTGATGCCGGCGACCCGATCGAGCGCCTCGAGGCCGCGATCGATCTGTTCCACCACCAGCCCGGGGACGTCCGGCTTGGCGGCAACGTGCGTATAGCCATGGTGGGCGACCTCGTGGCCGGCTTGCAGGATGGCGTGGACGTGGCCCGGGTAGCGCTCTGCAACGGCGCCGGGCACGAAGAACGTGGCGGCGATTTCCTCCTGGGCCAGCAGCTCGAGGATTTTCGGCACGCCGACCCGGGCCCCGTAATGGCCCATCGCCAGCACGCCGGGATCGGAAGCGTTGGCGGGGTCGTCGCCGATCCAGAGCTCCTCGGCGTCGAAATCGAACGTGAGTGCCAGCGCACAGGCCTTCCCGATCGGCCATGTCACCAACGGTATGTCGAGTTCGCTCATCGGCTCAGGCTACCGGTAACGTCCCGTCAGGAGGTCCGATGAACGATCGGCGGGACGACAGCTTCGGGACTGCGGCATACGGGGGTGAAGGCTGGTCGCCCCGCACCGCCGACCACCGCGACGAGCTGGGGACGATCTGGGCGGCGAGCGGCATCGACTCGGAGTGGCGCGCCCTGCAGGCCGTGATTGTCCACACGCCCGGAAACGAGTTGGCCGCCGGCGCCGCCGCGCCCAATGAGGTACAGATGCTGGCGCCCGTCGACACGGCCCGGGCGGTCGAAGAACACCGTGCCATGATCGCCGCATACGAGTCGGCCGGAGTCACCGTTCACCAGATTGCGCCCGGCGCCGAGCCCTCACCGAACCTCATGTTCTGCGCAGATCTGTTCGTCATGACCCCGGCCGGGGCCATCCTCGCCAGGCCGGCGTCTACGGTGCGCGCCGGCGAAGAGAGGTGGGTGGCGCGCCGCCTCGCCGATCTCGGCGTGCCGATCATCCGCACGCTGACCGGCACTGCGACCTTCGAAGGCGCCGACCTGATGTGGCTCGACGAGACGACGGCGCTGCTCGGCCGCGGCCCCCGCACCAACCAGGCCGGTATCGACCAGATCACCGCAACCCTCCGCGAGGTCGGTTGCGAGGTGATGGCCGTCGACCTGCCATACGGGACTATGCACCTGATGGGGATGCTGCGATTCCTCGACCGCGAACTGGCGATCGCGTGGCCCCGCCGCACCCCGCACGCCGCAGTCGAGGCGCTGATGCGGCGCGGTATCCGGGTCGAGTTTCCCGCATTCGCGGAGCGAGCCGATCACTACCGGGCGGTCAACTTCGTCACCCTGGGGCCGCGGCGGATACTGATGCCCGCCGGCGCCGATGAGGTGCGTTCCTTCTATGAGCGACATGGCGTCGAGTGCCTCACGACGCCGAGCGAGGAGTTGTCCAAAGCCGCCGGCAACGCCGGCTGTCTCACCGGCGTTCTGAGCCGCCGCCTGGCGTAGCGATCCCGCAGTACACCAGCTCACCCTGAATCTGATGGGAATAGACTTAGGTTTGATGAAGTTGTATTCTTGAGATAAGAGCTTTATCGCGCCAATGAGGAGAATCATGTCCGCCACGAAACTCGACCCCTTTGCCCTAGTCGGAACGACCCTTTTCGACGACCTCAACCGCCTCTTCGATGGCCCCCACAGTGGCCGGGGCATCGTGAACGAGGGCTGGAGGCCCCGGGTCGACGTCGCCGAGTCCGCCGAAGCCTTTCTCATCCGGGCCGAGCTTCCCGGGGTCGCACCGGATTCGATCGATATCACCGTCGTGGAGAATGTGCTGGCGATCACGGGCACCCGTAGCTTTGATGCCAAAGACGGCGACGACGCAGCCGCGGTGACGTACCGGCGTCGTGAGATCGTCGAAGGCAAGTTCTTGCGGAAGATTCGCCTCCATGCAGAGGTTGATATTGACGCAGTCACCGCGACATCCAGCAACGGGATCCTCGAGATCACCGTGCCCAAGCAGCCCGCCGAGCTGCCGCGCAAGGTGACTGTGGCCGTGCAGCGGTAACTCCCCCTCCCGCCGCTGCTACGAGGCTGGCCCCGCTCCGCCGAGCGGGGCCAGTCGCGTGTCTTCTGACAGACTTATTGGGGCCATTCGGCCCTATGCGCACCACCTGGTGCTCCATAGGCTCGCTCCCAACAATCGTTTGGACGATGGAGCGGGCCACGGAGACTGCGCTCACAGAGCTGGTCGACATCACTGACGAGGTCGTCGCCGCCTTCGATCACCTCGTCCCGCAGCTCTCCTCGTCGAGCCCACCGCCATCGGTGGACGAACTGAGCCAAATGGCGGCCGATCCCAACATCGTTCTTCTTGCCGCCCGCGACACAGATCGGGGCGAGATCGTTGGGACTTTGACGCTCGCTTTCTTCCGGATCCCCACCGGGCTACAAGCCAGAATCGAAGACGTGATCGTCGACGAGTCCGCCCGGGGCTCGGGCATCGGTGAGATGCTGACCGATGCCGCGATCGATCGAGCCCGGGCCGCCGGCGCCAAGGCCGTTGGGCTGACGTCCCGCCCGGCCCGCGAGGCGGCCAACCGCTTGTACCTGCGCCTCGGCTTCGAGGTGCGCAACACCAACGTCTATCGGCTCAAGCTCTAGATCGGAAAGGCGCGGGAACCAGGAGTGGCCGCGGTGCGTCACAGCTATATGAAAAGCACGCGACTCGCCATACTGCTCACCGCCGTGGCCATCGTCGCCGCGGCGTGTGGCTCGGCAACGGATTCTCCGCCGACAACGGAAGGACCCGCGATCACCAACCCGCCATCCACCACCAACCCGCCTTCCGCCTCCGTCCCGTTCACGGCCGGCGAGCTGGTCAAGCTCGACGTCCCCCGGGCGCCCGGTGACGTTGACCCGACCGCCCTGGCGGCGGTGGTTCGGAGCGATACCCAGTTCGGGCTCGATTTGTTCGGGGTCATCGCAGACGACACCAACCTGATGTTCTCGCCGTACTCGATCGCCACCGCGCTCAGCATGCTGTACCCGGGCGCCCGGGGTACCACTGCAGAGGAGATCGCCGCGGTACTGCATCTCGAAGTCGATGACGCGGACCTGCACGCGGCCCGCAACCACATCGAACGGGCACTGGCCGAGGCGCCGCCGGTCCCGCCCGAAGACGACCGTGAGCCGTTCACCATCCGCCCCGCCAACTCGGCATGGGGCCAGGGCGGCTTCCCCTTCTCCGAGGAGTACCTCGAGGTGCTGGCCACCGCCTACGGAGCCGGCCTGCGGGTCGTCGACTTCTCGGGTGATCCGACCGGCTCCGCCGACCTGATCAACGGTTGGGTGGAGGAGGCCACCGAGGACCGTATCAAGGACCTGGTTCCGGACGATGCCATCAACGACCTGACCAGATTGGTGCTCGTCAACGCCATCTGGTTCAAGGCCAACTGGGTGAATCAGTTCGATCCGGACCGAACCGCACCCGGCTCGTTCACGCGACTCGATGGGTCGGAGGTGACGACCCCGTTGATGCATTCGACCGGAACGGGCCAGTACGCCGTCGGTTCCGGCTTCACTGCCGTCCGCCTCCCCTACAGCGGGGACGCCGCCATGGTCGTTGTGCTGCCGAGCGCGGGAACCACCCCGGCCGAGCTAGCCGCGGCGATGACGGCCGACGACTTCTCAATGGATTGGGAATCGTTCCAGCTCGACCTGACGCTGCCCTCGTTCACGTTCGACAGCGAAGTGAGCCTCAAGCAGGCCCTCCAGGCCCTCGGCATGAGCACCGCGTTCTCCGCAGCCGCCGATCTCAGCGGGATCACGGACGCCGCCGCCCTCTTTGTGCAGGATGCGCTTCACAAGTCCTTCATTGCCCTCGACGAGAACGGTACCGAGGCGGCCGCCGCCACGGCGATCCTCATGGGGCTCACTGCGGCCCCACCCCCGGCCACCTTCACCGTCGACCGCCCCTTCCTCTTCTGGATCGAGCATTCTTCGACCGGCGAGGTGCTCTTTCTCGGCCAGGTGACCGACCCGAGCTGAATCCCCTGCGTTAGTTGTGCCTGATCGCGCCCGATAACGTCGAGCAAGCACAACGAACGCGTCCCAACTCCCATAGAATCGACCAATGGCAGGGGCCACCAAAACGTTTGAGGTGTCCGGGCGCGAGGTCAAGATCTCGAGCGTCGACAAGGTGATGTTCCCCGAGCAGGGCTGGACCAAGCTCGACGTAGTGGAGCACTTTCTGATGTGTGCCGCCGGCGCGCTGCGGGGCGTCTCCAACCGGCCGTGCCTGCTGAAGCGCTGGAACTCCGGGGTCGGCCAGCGAGCCCTGTTCGTCAAGCGTCCCAAAGGAGCCCGCAACCTGGTCGACGTGACCTTCCCGTCGGCCCGACCCGGCCGGATGTTCGCCCCGCTCGATGAAGGCGACGTCATTTGGATGGCCCAGCAGAATTGCCTCGACCTCAACCCCTGGAATGCCCGGGCGAGTGACCTGGACCACCCCGACGAGCTGCGGCTCGACCTCGACCCTACCGCAGACCATGACTTCGAGGCCGCCCGCGATGTGGCCGCCGCCGTCAAGGAGCTCCTCGACGAGCTCGGCCTGGTGGGATGGCCCAAGACCTCCGGCAACCGGGGTATCCACGTCTATGTCCGGCTCCACCACGAGTGGGACTACTACCAGGTCCGGCGCGCCGGGCTGGCATTGGCCCGCGAGCTGGAGCGGCGCCATCCGCTGGCGACAACGGCTTGGTGGAAGGAGGAGCGCGACGGGGTGTTCATCGACTACAACCAGAACGCCTGGGACAAGACGATTGCCTCGGCCTACTCGATCCGTCATACCGGCCTCGTCTCTACCCCGTTTCGCTGGGAGGAGCTCGACTCGATCGATCACACGGCGATGGACCTCATGTCCTTCAAAGACCGCTGGGCCGACGTCGGTGACCTCACCGCCGGCATCGACGATGCACCGGGACGGCTCGAAGCGGCACTCGCGATGGTTGCCGCCGACGAGGAACGAGGCCTCGGCGAAGCGCCATGGCCCCCGCACTACCCCAAGATGCCTGGCGAGCCGCCCCGGGTACAACCCTCCAAGAAGGTCGAAGAGAACTGGGAGGACTGAGCCGGTGCCGTGGTACTTGCAGCGCCGCCACCCAACACCGTAGCCTCGCCTGAAAAGCGGCTAGGAAACAGGAGAAGACATGCACTTGCATCGCCTCATGGCGTTGACCGGAGCCCTTGTCGGGGTCATCGGGTTGTTTTTCAGCAGTCTGACGACAGACGGCAAGGCAGTGCTGGCAGCGCTCAGCCAGCAGAGCGACTCATTCCCGGATGGAGTACCGACGATTTGGGGTGGCCTCGATGGCTGGGCGCAGGTCGTTCTCGTCATCCTGATCATCGTGACCGTGGCGCTGGCCGTCATGCCCGATCGTTTGCTGACCTATGACAGGACCGGCGCCGGGATCACCGCAGTGATCGGGCTGGCGCTGCTGGCTTTCGCCTTCGTCAAGTACCTCGACGCCGGTGACAAGGCCGACACCCTCGAGGCCGGATTCGCCCAGGCCGCGGCCGGCGGAGTCGCCGGGGTGCAGGCATGGACCGTCGCGCCGAGCATCGGGTTCTTCATACTGATGATCGGCACGATCCTCGTGCTAGCCGCCGGCGCGCTGAGCCTGATCGCCAACCCGGAGTAGAGCCCGCGGCAAGAGACTCAGGGCACTAGTCGAGATACTTGTCCTCGGTGAGCAGCTCGTAGAACTCGATCCAGCTCTCAGTGGTGAGCTCCCGCAGCTGCGGTCCGAGATCCGTCGCCGGCGCCGGGTACTCGTTGCCTGCCCGGTAGGGCGATTCGAGGGTCTCGGCGATCCACTCCATGATCACCCGGTCCTTGTCGCCCGGGGTGGTCCCGCTGTTGAAGTAGACGCGAACTGAATGACGTTGGTCGGCACTCTCATAAGCCATGCCGATCTTCGCCGCCACGGTCGCAGCCCGCCGGGCTTCACGCGGCTTGGCCACCCACACTCGCCGTACCAGGTACATGTTTTCCCCATCCCATCGTCGACTTGCGCTGACTACCGACCCACGACCTCGCTGAAACCGATGCCATGCGGGCGCTCTAGCTGATCGAACGTACACTCCTCGGCGGGCTTGTCCGGCCGCCATCTCTCGAAGCGCGTGGCGTGACGAAAGCGGTTGCCCTCGAGCTGGTCGTAGCTCACCTGCACGACAACTCCCGGCTCGACGGCCACCGAATCCAGATCCTTGCCGCCGGACCAGCGGCTCGGCGCCCCCGGCACCCTGACATCGGCACCCCCGCCGAAGCTCTCGTCAGCCCGGATCGACTCGAACTGCGCCAGCAGCTGCACCCGATCGTGATCGGAGAAGCCGGAGCAGTGCCCTACAAAACTGAGATCGCCCGCATCGTTGTATAGCCCCAGCAGGATGGAGCCGATCTTGTCGCCGTCTTTGTGCACCCGGTAGCCACCGACGACACAGTCGGCATCACGGCGGTGCTTCCACTTGATCCAGTTGCGCTTGTCCTCGACGTAGGGCTCGTCGGCTCGCTTGACGATGATGCCGTCGCAGCCCGCCGACTCGTATTCCGTGAACCAGCGCCGGGCCTCTTCCAGATCAGAGGTGACCGGCGTGAGATGCCATGGATGGCTCAGGCCCGAGAAGAGGCTCTCCAGGCGACGGCGCCGCTCCTCATAGGGATGATCGCGGAGGTCCTCTCCTCGAACGGCCAGCAGGTCGAAGGCGACGATCTCGGCGGGAGTTTCGGCGGCGAGGAGGTTGACCCGGGATTGAGCCGGGTGGATGCGTTGCTGCAATGCTCCGAAGTCGGTGACGTCGCCGGCGGTGACGACGATCTCAGTGTCGGTGACGGTGCCCGCGGGCAGCTGATCGAGAGCAGGCCGCAGCTCGGGGAAGTAGCGGAGCAATGGCTTCAACGATCGGCTGTCGAGCCGGGGCTCAGCTCCCGACCAGGCGATGGCGCGGAACCCGTCCCACTTGGGCTCGTACACCCAACCGGGCGGCTCGGGTGGCGTTTCCCGTATCTTCGCCTTCATCGGCTTGATCGGTGGTGCGAACGGCCAGTCTCCCATGAGGCCAGGCTACCGGGCCCCGGCTATGTCCGCCTGCTGGCTCGGAGCACGACGTCGTGGGCCGTCTTGGTGACGCCGTCGCGCTCGACGGCGCGCAGCACCTTTTCGTTGCGTTCGATGTCGAGATCGGCGAAGTCTGCCGCCAGGTCGTCTTCGGTGAAGAGGGCCTCGGGCATCGGCGGTCCGCCAACACCGTGGGCCAGGTTGTCCAGGTGGTGGGCGACGAGAAACAGCATTCCGCCGCGGGCGAGGACGGCCGCCGCCTTGGCATGGACGACACGACGCTTCTCCTCGGGGAGCTGGATGTAGCTGAGCAACACCACGTCGTACTCCTCGCGCGGCTGCCACTCCTCGACCAGGTCGACCACCGCGAATTCAATGTCGAGGCCGGCCACCTCGGCGAGTTCCCGGGCGTGAGAGATGCCGACTTCGGACAGATCGAGCCCGGTGACGTCATGGCCCTGCGCCGCCAGCCACAGAGCATTGCGCCCCTGGCCGCACCCGAGATCCAAGACTCGGCGCGGCGACAGTCCGGAGAGCTCGGCAAGGACGAACTGGTTCGGCTCCGCCCCGTACAGCCCCGTGGCCTGCGCGTAGCGCTCATTCCAAGTGGCAGCGGGGTCGGTCTTGGAGGCGATGCGGGCCCGCACCCACGCCAGTGCCGTCGCCGCGTTCTCGTCCGGCGGGAACACGGGATACATGACATGCTCCACCCGACCGTGGCGCAAGGTCATGGTCAGGCGCTTATACAGCGTCATCCCGGCCGCCTCCAGTGTCGGCAGCCGGATGGCAGTGCCCAGCTCCATAGCCTCGTCGCTGAGCACGGGGAAACCGACACCGAGCCTCTCGACCATCTCTTGCTGATACTCGGTGCTCTGGACGCTCAGCCCGTAGATCTGGGCACCTGCGGCGGCGAATTGCGCCTCGAGGTCGCGAAATCTGCAGGTCTGCGGGGTACATCCGCGAGCACCCGGAATCTGCTCCCAACCTTCGGGCGACTCCTGATCGGGTCGGCCCGTCTGCGGGTAGACGTACACGACGGCCCAGGGCGCACCCGCCCCACTGAGGTCTACGGTGCCCCCCGTGGTCGCGGGCAGCTGGATCGGCGGCAGATGCATCCCGAGCAGGTGGTCGGCGGCACCGTCGTCGATCGGGACGGGCAGGTCGTCGGGCAGTTTCTCGAGTGTCATGTCGGGGAGTATCGCATCATCCAACACGCTGGTTGGCAGTGCTCTCGAGTCGCCACACGCGCACCCGCCACGCAAAAACCAGCCCGACGAGCGCCAGCACACCCCCCACCACCTGCATTACGCCGAATCCGGCAGCCACCGCGTCGGCCACGTCGGCCGAAGTCGACACGTCGGCGCCGGCGAGCACGTCGCGCACCAGCTCGATATCGTCGATCCGGCCGCTCATCACGGCAAACAGGAGGCCACCCCCGATGGCGGTACCACCCGTGAAGCCGATGTTGCGCCCGAAGTCGTGCGCCGCGGTCACCCGCCCGATGACCGCGTCGGCCGTCGCCACCCGCAGCACATGGAAGGCGGCGTTCGTGGCGAGGCCGATTCCGACCCCGATGGCCGCCATGACCGCGAACAACACCCACAACGGCGCCGTGAGGCCGACGAGCAGCCCCGCGATCAGCAGCGAGACAGCCGTCGCCGAGATGCCGGTCATCATGATCTGGTCACCGGTGGCCCGATCCTGAAGACGGCCGCTGATGTTGGCCCCGACCGTCCAACCGACGGTGAGGAAGAGCACGCTCCATGCCGTCAAGGCGTCGGACCCGAAGCGGGCCGCCCGCACATACACCGGAGTGAAGACGTAGGCCCCGATGCCGCCGACAAGGAGGAACATGACGGCCAGCCACAGCGAGCGATACGGCTCGACCAGGAAGTGGGCGATCCGCACGACCGGCGCGTCGGCGCGCCGCGCGTGCCGCCAGTAGCCGTAGCCACCGACCAGTGCGGCACCTCCGAACGGGATCGAGCGGAGGCCCAGTGAGTCGAGCGCCAACACCAGGCCGACGAAGAAGATCGCCAGGAGCCCCAGTCCGCGGCCGTCGAAGCCGGTCGGCTCCGCCTCGGCGACCCGGCCGGGCAGCGTGCGGGCCCCGAGAACGGTGCCGAGGGCAACCAGCGGCAAGATCACGAGGAAGATCCACCGCCAGTCGAGCACCGTGAGGACCACGGCGGCAATCGCCGGACCCGCCACGGCCAACACCCCCCACACAGTTGCCCCGGCCGCATAGGCCCGGCCGACCATCACCCGCGGATAGGCCAACGGCACCGCGGCCAGGGAGGCGGTGAACACCAGGCCGCCGCCCGCTCCATGCAGCAATCGGACGGCCACGAGGAATTCCATCGAAGGAGCGAGCGCCGCCAGGATGGTCGCCACGCCGAACACCGCAACGCCGATCAGGAATATCGAGCGGACGCCGATCGAGTCGATGAAGGCGCCTGCCGCCACCGATGACAGGGTGGCCGCAATGAGGTACGCCGTGACGATCCACGCCAGCAGCTCGATCCGCCCTAGATCGGAGGCAATCTCGGGAAGCGCCGCGATGGCGGCGAGGCTCTCGAACGCGGAGAGCGCCACCATGGTGAAGATCGTTATCGAGACTGCCGCGTAGCGGCGTGACAGCAGCGGCTGGACCCCGGTCATAGTGCCACGCTACCGGTGTCGCCGCCTCCATGAGTTTGAGGCCGGCAGTCGTCACGTAGGCTGGAGCCGAGGAGGAAGGGATGCGGACACCCAGACCTGTCGCCCTGATGACCATTGTCCTCGCTACCGCGATCACAGCATGCGGTGGCTCGACGAGTGAAGCGACAGACGCCGGCGCCACCACATCGCAGGCGCCCCCGACGAGCGCCGGCACCACGGCCGGCCAGACTCTGACACATCTGCGGGACGGCAGCACCATGACGCAAGATGACTCCGCAAGGACCTTCGCCATAACCCACGGCGATTCAGCCGAGCTGCGGCTTAGTCACGACTACAGCTGGACCGATCCCCAAGTCGCCGGACCCGGCGAGCTGCTACCGGTCACCGCTCCGGAAGATGCCGGCTACACGGCGTGGGAGCTCGTCACGTCGGGCCCGGGCAACCTGGTCATCTCGGCGAGTGGCGCTCCCGACTGCGAATCGGGGGACTGCAATCTCGACAACATCGACTTCACGGTTTCGATCGCGGTGCGCCGGCCCTGATTCAGCGCTCGGCGATGCCGCGGCTCTCCAGCGCCGCGGCCAATCGATCGACGTCGGCGACCGTCACCGTCAGGCCGGGGTGGCTCGGGCCGGCGACCAGAGCCGGGATCTTCTCGACGAACTCGACGCACAGGCCCTGCCAAGTGTTGGAGCCAAAGGTCAGCCCGTGATCGGCCAGTGAACCACGGACTCCGATCGCCCTCCACCACTTGTAGTCGCCCGACCGCTGATAGCAGGCGATGTTCGCCAGCGGCGTCCTGACCTGCCACCGTCCGAACTTGGCGATGAAATCGTCCTCATCGGTTATGCCGACGTACGAGTTACCGGCGTGAACACCGAGAGGCCGCAGCAATATGCGATACCGAGGATTGAAGTCGAACTCGAATTCAAGCAAGTTGCCCTCCCAGTGCCGGAGTGTAAGACACACTGGTGTCTCCTCCCCCCGTTTCACGACGTAGTCGGGCAACGTTTGGGGGAGGACACACTCGCGGCCACCGGCTGCCCCGCAGGCGTTCCCACGATCCGGTGGGCTCGCAACGGCGTAGAATTAGAACACGCACTCAAAGTCTGCGAGGACCTATGGCCAATAACTACCCAGGCAACATCAACGGGCGCCGGGTCGCCATCGTCGACGGGCTGCGGACCCCCTTCTTCAAGTCGGGTACCGCCTATCGCGACCTCTCGACTCTCGACCTCGGCGCCGCCGTCGTCAATGAGCTCATCTCGCGCACCAACCTCGAGCCTGGAGAGGTAGACCAGGTTGTGTTCGGCGCCGTAGTCGGCGACGTCGCCGCCCCCAACATCGCCCGCGAAATCGCGCTCCGCAACAACATGCCGGCCTCCGTGGACGCCTACAGCGTCAGCCGGGCGTGTGCTACATCGACTCAGTCGATCGTGAGCGGCACTCAGGCAATCCTCAGCGGAGATGCCACGATCGTGATCGCCGGAGGTGCCGATTCGCTCTCCAAGCCGCCGATCACTTACGACGATGCCGTGGTGGACGCGCTGATGGCGGCCAACGCCGCCAAAGATCTGCCGTCGAAGATCAAGGCTTTCTCAGCAGTCCGCCCGAAGGATCTGGCGCCGCGTCCTCCAGCCCTGGCCGATCTGTCGTCTGGTCTCACTATGGGCGACGCCGCCGAGAAGATGGCTCGGGAGAACCGGGTCTCGCGCCAAGCCCAAGACGAGTACGCCTTTGAGTCGCACCTCAAGGCGGTCGAGGCGTGGGAGAAGGGCGTCTTCGACGGCGAGGTCA
>CAMYJM010000063.1 GCA_947258635.1 uncultured Acidimicrobiaceae bacterium | reverse complement strand
GCAAACGATCGACGACGGCTTTGACGGCATCAACGCCGGGGCGTTCGAGCTGGCGTTGCTTGCCGCGATCGAGGCGGCCGGCGTCACCGAGCGGACCACCGTGCAGAGCTTCGACCACCGCTCGCTCTGGGCCGTGGCCGCCACCGGCTCGGAGGTCGCATTGGCCGCCCTCAGCTCGCGCAGCCTGCCCGACTTCGGCGACCTGGCGGAGCGCGGAGCATCGATCTGGTCGCCCAATCAGTCGCTCGTCTCGCCGGCGAGTCTGGGGAACGCCCACGATGCCGGGCTGGCCGTGATCCCGTGGACCGTCAACGACCCCGACGACATGCAGCGGCTGCTCGAACTCGGCGCCGACGGCATCATCACCGACCGCCCCGACCTCGCCCCGGGCCGCCCATGAGTGCCAGCCTCGCGGCTCCGATGCTGGCGGCCGTGCTGGCGGCTGCGCCGCTGGTGCTGACTAGATGGGAGCGAACCACAAGCAGTCCGGGCCCGCCATGCACCAGTTCCCATCTGTCTGTGTGCCCAGCGGTGCGAGCACTGGAATCTCGGCCCGTTCGATGACGATGAGCCCGATGGCCCCCCCTGGCGTAGACGGGCATTCTGTGTGAACCAGAACGGGGTCATTCATCGCGAGGCCAGTCTCGGAGGGAACGTCCCACATGGCCGTCTCTGACAAACCGCACGCCCGGGTGAAGGACTTCCGGCCTCTGTCGATCCGGACTTGCCGTCCGGTATCGAGGGTGAACTCGACGGAGTCCCCCGTCACCTCGATCGATGCGATGGGGTTCTCGTTGAGTTCGGGGTTGTTGGCGTCTTCGTAGCGGCCGAGCGGGTCGACACCCGATGTCAGCAACAGGCAGCGCTCGTCGGATCCGCACGAAACGGTAGGACCCCGTTCTTCCACGTTCCGTGACTTGATCGTGATGATCGGGCTTGTATCGAAGCTTCCCGGCCAGATCACAGGCTGGTCAATGACCAACTCGTCGAGCGTCAGCGCCTGGTCGCCGAGAACCAATACCTGCTTCTTCGCCTTGAAAGGCCCCGAGCCCTCGCTATCGGTGACTTCCAGTCGATCCACTACCTGCCGTGTGATCGCGTCCGTTCCGTCGAGTCGAAACGTGACCTCGTCACCTTCGATGAGCAGTTCTATCTGATCTATGCCTGCGTGGCGCAGCTCGACGAACCCACCCGGGATGTCTCGGGCGTTGTCAACTGCGAATTGCTCGGGAGACGGCACTAGTGCCCGATAAACCCCGTCGTCGACCTCGAGAACCACCGACCCACCACAGGCGCTGAACACCAAGCCGGCCAGCAACATTGCGGTACCCATCCACGTGCGCAAAGGTCTCCTCCTGCTACCACGCCATTATCTCAGCTGAGATGTCCCGGGTAGATGATCGCGGCTTGTGAGCGTGTCCTGGGAATACCCGGCGATGGCCTCCCCGGGGACTGCCACCCACATCCCGCGGCGCGTCGGTATGTTTGATACAGGTGGGGGGGTTGTTCGAGAGGAGTGAGAGATGGGGTCTCGATTGTCGGGGAAAGGCTTCATGGCCATTGCCATGTTGGCCGTCATGGTCATGTTTGCGAGCGCGTTGCCACTATCAGCCGCCGGACCCAACAACCTTACCTGGGTGAAGAGCGGCTGGAAGGACGGGCCGGTCGAACTTCCGGCCACACTTGGAGAGGTTGCGTCCTTGCCGCTGCCGAGGGGCAGCTACGCAGTCTCAGCCAAGCTCTGGTTGTGGAACGATACCGGTCAGGTCCGCCTCAGCAACTGCAAACTCTCGTTGGGGAACTCATGGGATTGGGTCGAAGAGGAGACACCCGGCCTTGAGCACGAGGCCATTTCGCTGCAGGTAGCCGGCAGGCTGCGCGGACCTGGAAAGGCAGTCCTGGAGTGCTTTGACCAAGGCGCGGGCGAGGTCACGGCTCACTGGATCAAGATCACCGCGATCAAGGCCAGCCGTCTCCGGAATGTTCCGTTGGACTGAGCGCTGAGCGGCCCTTCGCCACTGCAGCATCAAGGCCACTGCAGCATCAAGTACGCCAACCGTGCACTGCCAAGCCACGAGGCGCGGGAGCCATCGGCGCTTGATGCCGGCCCTACTCGCCTTCCTGGCGCTTAGGTAGCTGTTCGAGCCTGTTTCGGCTCTGGGGCGCGGGCTGGACATCGCGGAGCGATACTCCGGCCGTAGAGCGAGGGTGACGTAGGTGTGCTGCAGCAAGTGGGGCGTGACGTGCCTCGCAGATCTTGGTGGCCCGACTGAAACGCTTGACGATTCGGTCGGATCGGAATTCCGATCGTGGCTGTGAGCCGTTGAAGTATCGAAGCCGATGGGTGTTTCGGTTCCGGAGCTGTCGTTGCTGCGCAACGCCGTCTTGCCGAGGGCGCGCCGCGCCGCATTCAGGCCCGGCGAGTCCCCGCCCGCAGTGAGAACTCCAAGACTGATCGATGTACCCATGGACTGTTTGCCAAGATAGCGGCGAACCGGGTCGGGTTCGCTGCCCGAAGTGGCCAAATACAAGCGCCGATTGGACGGAATCGGCGACGTGTTCCGCTGATGACCGGCGCCAATCGGTGGTGTGAGTCCGATCACCCAAGTTACACGGTCGCACCGGTCAAGCCATAAGGTGAGTTGTTCGATAAACCATGTGTTGCCGCCGAGACGCGCAATCGAGAATCTTCCCTCTCGGTAAACCCTTCTGGGGCGTGCGACGAGTAACAGGATGACAAGTGACCGCAAAATCTCAACCGCTGGCTGATCATCAGTCCGCAGCGTCCGCTGTGGGGGCTGAGGTCGGCGCGGTCCCGATCCGGGCAACGGTCAGCTTCGAGGCGTTCTACGCACGGGAGCTGCGCTCGGTAATCGGCCTGGCATATGCGTTGTCGGGGAGCCGGTCCGCAGCCGAAGACCTCGCCCAGGAGGCCTTCCTCGCTGCCCACAAATCCTGGGGGAAGGTCGGCCGCTATGACAAACCGGAAGCCTGGGTGCGTCGGGTTGTCGCCAACCTGTCCGTGTCCCGGTTCCGCCGCAGTGTGCGAGAGGCGCGGGCGATGGCTCGCCTGAAGCCGCAAGCCTCGTACCTGCCGGCGCTGCCCGCCGAGGATGAAGCCTTCTGGAGCGAGGTGCGCGCCCTTCCCAAGCGGCAGGCGCAAGCCATCGCGCTCCACTATCTCGAGGACCGGTCCGTTGCCGACATCGCCGAGATCCTGGAGTGCGCCGAAGGCACCGTGAAAGTCCATCTCTTCAAGGGTCGGGCTCGTCTCAGCGAGCGGCTCGGCCTCGACTCGGGAGATCCGCAATGAATGCCGTAGACGCCCGCGCCCGGCGAGCAGCATCCGCGATCCACGAGAGCCTGGCCACGGCCGCTCCGCCGGCTCCGTTCGCGACGGTGGTGCGTCGGGCGGCGATCGCCAAGGTCGTCAACCTCGCCATCGTTGGGACCGGCATCGCCATGTTCATCGCGGCCGGAGCCGCCTTCCGGACCCCGCAGCCGCTGGTGCCGGTGGCCGACACCGCGACTTCGACCACAACGGAGGCACCGCCGCTGACCACGACGCTGGCACCGCGCGACGACCGCCCGGAGGTTGTGGCGCTGCCGACGACGACCGAGCCCGTACCGACGACGGAGCCGGCACCGCCGACGACCTCCGCTCCGACGACGCCGCCGACTACGACGACAACCGAAGCGCCGCCGACCACGACGACGACCGAGCCGCCACCCACCACCACGAAGCCGCCGGACATCACGAAGCCGCCGGACACCACGCCGCCCGCCATCGCCATCGTTTTCCCCGAGAACCGGATGCGTTTCGCACGGCCGGCCATCACCATCAGGGGAACCACCGAGCCCGGCGCCACCGTGACCCTGGGCAAGCACGAGGCCGACATGGGCGACGAGGGCTTGTGGCGGCTGCGGCTCGAGTTGCGGCCGGGGCGCAATCGCCTCGTAGTCACTGCGGCGGATGCGGCCGGCAACACCGCTCAGGATGTGGTCGTGGTCTTCTACGAACCCCCCGACATCGCACCGTTCAGCGCCCATGCCACCTTCGGGTCGTGCGAGCTGGATCCGCCCTACGACGTGTACTACGGCAGGGGAGAGCCCGGCTCCGCGATCTCCGTGATATCGAAGTACGGCTCGGGATCGACGAGGGTTGGCCTGGACGGCGGCTGGGAGGTCAAGGTCTTCTTCCCTGAGGCCCCTTCCGGCGACGTCTTCTGGGTGAGGGTGGCCGACGAGTACGGCCGTTCGAAGACCTTCGAGTTCGTCAGCAACGTTCCCAAGTAAGAGCCGACAACGCCTCGAAACGCGTTCGTTGTGCCTATTTCGCTGCAATAGCGCCGTTTTGAGCACACGAACGCGCGAATTGTCCCGGCTACGCCTCGTATTCTGTGAAGTCCTCGAGAAGTTGCAGTAGCTGGCTGCGGCTGAGTCCGCGTTGCACGATCTGGACCGGGGTGCCCTGCTCGTCGTAGATCACGGTCATCGGCATGCCGGCGGCGCCGAATGTCGTCTGGCCGAGCGCCGATCCGTTGCCGTTGCCGATGTCTCGGGCCAGAGGCCATTTGCCGACGATGCCCCATTTGCGGGCATCACCCATGCCGGCCCCATTGTCCAGAGTGTTGATGCCCACGAAGTTGACCTCGTCGCCGATCTCTTCAGACAGGGCGAGATACTGGGGGATTTCGTGCTCGCAAACCTCGCACCACGATGCGAAGAAGGCCGCCACCGTGGGCTTCCCGGCGAAGTCGGCCAACGCAACCCGGCCGTCGCCGTCGAGTTGCGGCAAGTCCCAGGCGGCGGCCGTCGTGTTGCCCTCGTCGGGCTCGGGCCAGATTGCCAGCGCGAACGCGACGACGAACACGACGAGACCGATGCCGATCAGGACGTTGCGGATCTGTTGCTTGCGGGCGGCGGCGCGCCGCAAGCGCTCCTGCTCTTCTCGCTTGGCGGCTCTTTTCTGCGCGTTCGACTGTCGAGACATGCTGCCCGGTTCAACCGGACGCGCTGCACCGCGACCGATCCAGTGTCCGCAATCCGACACAGCTTCACCGCTCGCTGCAAAGTCCTACCCTGCCGGCATGGAACGAGTGGTGACCCTGAGCACGGGGATCGAGATCGCCATCGACGACGTCGGCACGGGCCCGGCGGTGGTGATGATTCACGGCTGGCCGGAAACCAAGTTCTCCTGGCGCCACCAGCTGCCGGCGCTCGCTGCCGCCGGCTACCGGGCCATGGCCCTCGACTGCCGGGGCTACGGCGGTTCCTCCAAGCCCGCCGCCGTGGGCGCATACGGGCTCGGGGAGGTCGTGGGCGACCTGGTGGAGCTCCTCGACGGAGAGCGACTCGAGTCGCCGGTTCTCGTCGGCCACGATTGGGGGAGCATCGTGATGTGGACGGCCGCGGTGCTTCACCCGGCGCGGTTCCGCGCTCTGGTCAGCCTCAACGTGCCCTATCGCGGTTGGTGTGTCGGGTTCCCCCGCACCGATTACATCCGGGAGCACGTGGCCGATCGATTTGGCTATGTGCTCTACTTCCAGGAGGAGGGCCCGGCTGAAGCGAGTTTCGCGGCTGATCCCGACTCGTTCCTGGGTCGGGTGTACTCGTCGATGGCGAAGGATCCCGAGTTCATGGCGCCGGAGGACTTCGCCGTGTACCGCGACTCCTTCGTTGCGGGCGGTATCGGTGGACCGCTCAACTACTACCGCAACATCGATGCCAACCACGACGCGCTGGCCGAGTTCGAGAACGCCCCGATCGAACTGGCGACGCTGGTGCTGGCCGCCGACTCCGATCCGGTGCTACCTCCGACCCTCATCGACGGGATGGAACGCTGGGTCCCGGACCTCTCCGTGGTACCGATCTCCAACTGCGGGCACTGGACCCAGCAGGAACAGCCTGAGCGGGTCAATGACGTCCTTCTCGATTTCCTCGACGGTCTGTCCGCTCGCGGGCGGTGACATCGATCGACTGCGCCCCTCTGGCGGCTACTCGAAGTCGGCGTCGGGATCGAACCAGTCGATCTCGCGCAGCGGCTCCGGTTCCGGCTCGGGCTCTTCGACGAGCTCGTGATCCGCCGCGTCCGCAGTCGCCGGCGCGAGCGGGATCGCCTGGGGGGTTGCGAACAGGCCCTTGGCTCGCTCCTGCATACGGTGCCATGTGCCGGAAGGGTCGGGGGGGTGCTCGCGCAAGTAGTCGGGCATGTTCCGGATCCAGCCGACGCCGCGCAACCCGCCGAACATGGCGGCACCGGCCACCGCCACGATGCCGACGCCGGCCATGAGCACCGCCGACCGTGGCAACGCCAACTCGAAGAAGTCGCGTGAGGGCGGTGATAGGAAGAGCAAGACGACCAAGCCGGCCATCGACCAGATCAGGCCCTTCTTCCAGCCGATCAGGGGGCGGCTGACCATTCCAAGGGCGAAGAGACCGAGGGCGGCGATCACCAACGTTGCCAGCGTTCGAGCCTCGACGATGCGGCGTCGGCCAATCTCGGAGAGCGCCAGATCGTAGGCGTAGAAGGTGGCGAGGCCGGCGGCGACCCCGGTCGGTATCGCGAAGCTGAGGACCCGTTTGACGAATCCGGGGCGGGCCCGCATCGAGGATGGCGCCAGCGCCAGGAAGAACGCCGGGATGCCGATCGTCACCGATCCGACGAGGGTGAGGTGGCGGGGGAGGAAGGGGAAGGGATGCTGGGTGAGGCCGGTTGCGAGGGCAATGAAGACCGCATAGACAGTTTTGGTGACGAAAAGGTTGGCCACCCGCTCGATGTTCGAGATCACCCGGCGCCCCTCTGCGACGACTCCGGGGATTGTGGCAAAGGACCCGTCAACGAGGACGAGCTGGGCGACTGCGCGCGACGCCGGGCTGCCCGAGCCGACGGCGATGCCGATGTCGGCGTCCTTGAGCGCGAGGACGTCGTTGACCCCGTCTCCCGTCATGGCCACGACGTGACCCCGCGACTGGAGGGCATCGACCATCGCCCGCTTCTGGTACGGCGTCACCCTGCCGAACACGCTGTATTCCTCCAAGACCGCCGCCAACGCGTCGCGATCCTCCGGAAGCTCGCGTCCGTCGACGACCCGCTCGGCGCCCGGCACCCCGACTTCGCGCGCGATGGCGCCGACGGTCTCGGGGTGGTCTCCTGATATCACCTTGGCTTGGACGCCCTGGTCCGCGAAGAATTGGAGTGTCGTCACCGCGTCCGTGCGGACCCTGTCGCCGAGTACAACCAATGCCACCGGTTCGAGGTCCGCGGGCAGCTGCTCCTTGCCCGTCAATGGCCGTCCGGTGTTGGCCAGCAACAGGACCCGACGGCCCCTGGCGGCGTAGGTTCTGGACTTGTCGAGGACGTCGGGGAATGCAGCGCCGACGATGTCCGGGGCGCCGACGACCCAGGTTCCCCGACCGCTGAACTCGGCCCCGCTCCACTTGCGGGCCGACGAGAACGCCACGGAGCCGACGGCGCTCCACCCGGGCGACGGATAGGCCCGCCCCACGGCCCGCATAGTGGCGTTGGGATCCTGCTCCACCGAACCGAGAGCGCCGAGCGCCGGGGCCGGATCCATCGAGTTGAGCCGCTCGACGCCTTGGACGACGAGAGCCCCTTCGGTGAGGGTGCCCGTCTTATCGAAACAAATGGTGTCGACCCGGGCGAGTCCCTCGATAGCGGGTAGCTCCTGGACGAGCACGTTTCTTCGTCCGAGCCGGATCACCCCAACGGCAAAGGCCAGCGAAGTCAGCAGGACGAGCCCTTGCGGGACCATGCCCACCGCTCCGGCGACGGCCGAACTCAACGCCCCGGTGAACGGCACATCGAGCTTCAACTGGCTCCACACGAGGAGAGCGATGATCGGGCCGATGATCCACGTGATCGCCCGCAGGATCCAGTCGACGCCATCGCGCAACTCGCTGTTGACCAGGGTGAACCGTTTCGCTTCCTTGGCGAGGGCTACCGCGTACGCTTGCTCGCCGACTCGGGTCGCCTCGTAGCTGCCGCTTCCGGCGACGACGAAGCTGCCGGAAAGCGCGGCGTCACCCGGTGACTTGGGAACTGCGTCCGATTCGCCCGTGAGCAGCGACTCATCGATCTCCAGACCGGCGGCCGCCACGACCCTGCCGTCCACCGGAAGCTGGTCGCCCACCTTCAACGTGACCAGGTCATCGATGACAATCTGCGACACGTCGATCTCCTTGACCTTGCCGTCGCGGAGCACCCCGACCTGTGGCGTGGTCAGCACGGCGAGACGGTCCAGGGTCGCCTTGGCCCGCAGCTCCTGAGTGATTCCGATGGCCGCGTTGGTGACGAGAACGATGCCGAACAGCGCATCACGCGGTTCGCGGACGGCAGCCAGGATCACGACCAACAGGACGCCGAGCAGGATGTTGAATCGGGTGACAACATTGGCCCGGATGATCTCGGCGGTGCTCCGGCTGTGCTCGAGTTCGACCCGGTTGATCTCGCCGCGGGCCGCGCGCTCCTTCACCTGCGCGGTGGATAGGCCCGCCTCAGCGTTGGAATGCAGCACCTCGGTAGCCATGGTCCGACATTACCGGCGTCGCCCGGTTGGTTAGCCGATCGGGCGGCTTTCCTAGAGCGCCGGGGTGAATTACACTGGTGTAAGCAATCGAGCCGCTCGCGTTGGGTGACTCGCTGCGACGGCGACTCGAAGGGGCATACAGATGGCGTTACTGATTCAACGAACTCCCGATGTCACGGGGGACGTGACCGCCGCGGTCGTCGACAGCTACGCCGCCCGCCGCGAACGCGTCCAACGCATCCCGCTGGCCGACCTCGTCGCCGGGTCGGTCGGGGCCGATCTGTCGTCGATCACCGCCGTGGTGGCGGGTGACATGAGAGTTGTCGAGATCGTCGCCGAGGACTTCGACAACCTCGAGCGCCTCGCCCCGGCGACTTGGACCCTCGCCGGGCGCGGCTGGGACGTCGTCGTGCTGGTGCCGTGTAACCGGGTGGGCGACGCCCACGCTTCGCTGCGGGCGGCCCCGTGCCTGCTGCAACCGTGGTGGCTCGATGATCACGGCGTCTGGTTCGGGGCGCTCGAGACTCCTTAGGGTCGACGGCCCCGCGCCCTCACACCGTGGCCCATCGCAATACCTTCTAGGCTTACGGGATGCCGGCACCCCTATATACCCAAACGGTTATCGCCTGTATCTGGGATTTCGACCGCACCTTGATCCCCGACAACATGCAGAGCCCCATCTTCGACGAGTACGACGTCGACGCGGCCGTGTTTTGGGATGAGGTTGAAGGCCTGGTCGAATTCCACGAGGCTCGCGGCGAGGTTGTCGCCGCCGACAAGGCCTACCTGCTCCATACCCTCTCCTATGTCCAGGCCGGTATC
>CAMYJM010000062.1 GCA_947258635.1 uncultured Acidimicrobiaceae bacterium | reverse complement strand
GAGCTGTCCGGACTGCCTCGGCTTCCCCGTCCGACCGGCTCCCTCGTCGCCGCCCACCTCCCCCAGGCGTGAGATTTCTCTTTACATGGAGTAGATCGAGCCGAGGCGCATCACCTCGGCGACGTGGACGTTGATGAGGCTGGGGAGGCCGCTGGCGACCGCTCGTTCCAGCGCCGGGAGGATTTCGGCGGGCTGATCCACGAACTCGCCGTACCCGCCCAGGGCCTCGACCATGGCGTGATAGGGGCGGATGCCGAGGTCGGAGGCCACCAGCCGGTCGGGAAACATGGTGCGGTGGATCGTCTTGATGTTGCCCCAGACTCCGTTGTTGCCGACGACGCCGATCACCGGGAGGCCGAGCCGGACGAACGTGTCGTACTCCATGCCGTTGAATCCGAATCCGCCGTCGCCGTAGACGATGCCGACGAGCTTGTCGGGGAATAGCACCTTGGCTGCCAGGGCAAAGGGGGCGCCCGTCCCGAGCGTACCGAATGGCCCCGGGTCGAGCACGTGGCCGGGCTGGGAGACCTGCAGCCAGGACGCAGTGGTGGAGACGACGTCGCCGCCGTCGACGGCGACGATGGAGTCCGGGCCGAAGAACGCAGCCACATCGCGGGCAAAGCGCTCCGGGTGGATGGGGCTCTCATCGGAGGCGGCCGTCTCGGCGACCGCGGCATTGGCGGCGGCTTCGGCGGCCATGATCTCGGTCGTCCAGGCGGGAGGTGACTTCCGCGTGAAGGCGTCCGCCTCGCCGATCATCAGCTCGAGGAACCGGGCCGGGTCGGCGACGATGCCCAAGTCAGCCGGCCGGTTCCATCCAATCTTCGTGGCGTCGGCGTCGACCTGGATCACGGTGGCGTCGGGCCCGATCGCCTTGCCGTAACCCGTGCGAAAGTCCCAATCGACCCCAAGAGCCAGGACGAGGTCCGCCCCGGCGAACGCCATCTTGCGTGACCGCTTCCCCAGCAGGGGATGGCCGTGGGGGAGCGCGCCCCGGCCGGCCCCGTTCAGATAGACCGGCGCCTGCACAGCCTCCGCGAACGGCGCCAGGGCGGCCGCGCCGGCCGGTCGGAGCCCACCCCCGGCGAACACCACGGGGCGTTCCGAGTCGGCGAGCAACCGGGCCGCCTGCTGAAGCTGGTCGAGGTCGGCGCCGACCGGATCACCCGTCCGGTAGCGCGTGCCAAAGTCGAGCGACTCCTCGGGAAGGGTCTCGGCCAGCACCTCGAGCGGGACGTCCAGGAACACCGGCTTCCCGCGGCCGCTGAAGGCGTGGCGTGCTGCGGTCGCGACGTAGTCGGCCAACCGGTCGGTCTGCCAGGCCGTCGCCGCCCACCCGGTTATCGATCGCAATAGCCGGGGGTGGTCCATCTCCTGGAGTCCGCCGCGCAGCTCCTGCCGGATGTAGTGGCGGCCGCCGATCACCAGCATCGGCACACCTGCGTAGAAGGCCGACGCCACGGCGGTCACCGTATCGGTGACGCCCGGGCCGGCCGTGACCACTGCGACGCCGAGCTTGCCGGTCAGGCGGGCATAGGCCTCAGCAGCGTGGGCCGCCGACTGCTCGTGACGGACGTCGATGACCTGGATGCCCTCGAGGACGCAGCCGTCCAGTATCGGCAGGATGTGGCCGCCCGTCAGCGTGAATACGGTGTCGACCCCTTCGGCACGCAGCGCCCGCGCAATTATCTGTCCGCCGTGCAAACTCGCCATGAGCACTCCTTTGTCACGTCACCGATGACCGTCTGGATCAGCGTGCGGAGCCATTCTGCAACACACTTCCGATTCCGCCGAACTCGACGCGAGGTGAGCGCCGTTCGAGGATGGCGGCGCTACAGGTACCTCGTGCCAGGTGAGTCAACGTGGCAGCCGTACCGTGAAGGTTGCCCCGCCTCCGAGCTTCGAATCGACTTCGATTGATCCGCCGTGGATGCCGGCTATGTGCTTGGCTATGGACAGGCCAAGCCCGGTCCCGCCCGTGTTCCGCGAGCGGGCTGAATCGACGCGGTAGAAGCGCTCGAAGATCCGCTCCTGATCCCTGTGAGAGATGCCAGTCCCCGTGTCGCGCACTGTGATCACGGCTTCGTCGTCCTCCGCGTGAAGCGCCACGCGGACACGTCCCCCCTGCGGAGTGTGGCCGATGGCATTGTCGATCAGGTTGCGCACGAGCGTGCCCAGGTCGCGGCTGTTGGCGAGCACGGTCACCTCTTCGAGATCGTCATCGATAACGATGCCGGCGGCCTCTGCCTGCACCCGTAGCGGTCCCAGCTCCTCTCGCAGGATTGCGGAGACCGCGACCGGCTCCACTTCCGGAGCGCCTGCCTCCAAACGTGACAGCTCGAGTAAGTCGGCCACAAGGTGGCCCATCCGATCAGCCTGCTGTTCGACCTGCTTGGCGAAGTGCTCGGCTGCGTCGGGATCGGTACGGATCGCCCGCTGCACAGTCTCAGCCGCCGAGCGGATCGACGCCAGCGGCGTCTTGAGCTCATGGCTGGCATCAGCAACGAAATCGCGCCGAGCGGCGGCAAAACGCTGCGATTCGGTGACATCACGCAGCGTCACCAGCAACTCCCCGTCCGGAAGCGGGTGCGCTCGGGCGATGACCACCCGCGGCGGCGACCCAAAGTCGAGGCTTGTCTCTGCAGGCGCGTTCTCCCGTCTCGCCTGCAGTACCAGCGACTGAAGACCCAGGGGGGACAAGTTGGCCAGGCCCATCGACTCGCGACCGACGAGATCCACTGCCGCCGCGTTGAGAAAGCGGATCACGTCGTCCTCATCCACCAGAATGATGCCGAGGTCGACCGTGGTCAGAATCGAGTCGCGAATCTCTCGCTCCTCTCGGACGGCGTCGAGTTGGACTCCGATCTCGTCGGCCAGCGTATTGACGACTCGAGCCAGCCGAGCGACTTCCCGCGGCGGCACCGGCGCCAAGCGCGCGTCGTACTCACCTTCCGCGATCCCGGCGGCAGCAGTAGCGATCTCCGAGAGCGGCCCGGCCAGCCGGCGCCCGATGAGCCATACGGCCAGCGCCCCGAGAGCGAACACCGCCACAACCCAGATCAGAGTGTCGGCGCGGGCCTCCGCCACCAATCGATCAACCCGCTCGATCGGTACGGCGAGGCGGACAACCGCCGCATCGCCCGACTGCACGGCCACGTAGTGCAGATCCTGCTGCAGGGTGTCGCTGCGGCGAGTGGCCGCGCCCGTCCCGTCGCGGAGGGCTTCGATCACCTCCGGTCGATCGCCGTGGTTGTCCATGGCCTGCGGATCGGCCTCGGAATCCGCCAAGACCCGGCCGGTGTCCTCGATGATCGTGATTCGGCCGTCGAGTGCCTGCGCCAGCTCGTCAACCGCTGCCGCCATACCATCCGGCGACACCTCCTCGAGCAGCGCCATGACGGCCCGGGCCTCGCGGGCCATGGTCTCCGTTAGATCGGCGACAGTCTGGCCTCGAGTTGCCTGCTGGAACACCAGTCCGAGCAGCAAGATCGAGACGGCGGACGCCAGGAGATACCGCGTGAGGAGACGTCCCGCCAGGCCTCCCCATCGCTCAGTCATCGACGAACTTGTAGCCGAGGCCCCTAACCGTCAGCAGCATCCGGCGCGGCTTGCCGGCGTCTCCGATCTTCTTGCGAACCCGCTTGACATGAACGTTCAGGGTCTTGGGATCACCGTAGAAGGGGCTTCCCCACACCTGGTCGAGCAGGGCTTCTCGCGTCACCAGGCGTCCCTTGTTGCGGAGCAGCACCTCGAGCAGTTCGAACTCCTTGGGGCGGAAGACGACTTCCTCTCCGTCGACGCGCACCTCATGACGCTCCGGGTCGAGCGCCACCGGTCCGGCCCGTAGGACCGGATCGTCCGGCTCCTCGAGGGCGACCCGGGAACGGAGCCGCGCCCGTACCCGTGACACGAGCTCGCGCATCGAAAACGGCTTCGTGACGTAGTCGTCGGCTCCCAGCTCCAGTCCGGCCACCACGTCGCCTTCGCTGCTGCGGGCGGTGAGCATGATGATCGGCACATCCGACAAGGAGCGGATCCGGCGGCACACGTCGAGACCCGACAGCCCCGGGAGCATCACATCGAGCAGGATGAGATCGGGCACGGAACGGTGGAACTCGGCCATCGCATCGGTTCCGGTTGCCGCCCGCTGAACCCGGTAGCCCTCCAGCTCCATGTTGTATGTGATCGACTCGGCCAGGGTCTCCTCATCCTCGACAACGAGGATCACTGGAGCGTCACGAGGCATCGTCGAATTCCCGGAACTCGCCGGTGAGCAGGAATGCCACGTGCTCGGCGATGTGAACGGCGTGATCGCCGACGCGTTCGAGGTGACGAGATATGACCATCATGCGTATCGCCCACTCCAGCAGCTCCTGATCGTCGTGACATTTGACGACTTCGCGGTACATCCGGCTATTGAGGCTGTCCACGTCGTCGTCCATCTCGGGGACGCGGAGGGCCCGATCGAGATCCCTCGCCGCAAACGCTTCCATTGCGGTGCGGATCATATTGCGAGCAATGTCACCCATTTCTCCGATGTGGGTGAGGATCAGGTCGGTGGCAGGCAGCTTCCTCGTCTTCCGGGCGGTCTTGGCGATGTTGACTGCGACGTCGGCCATCCGCTCCAAATGGGTGCTGATGTGCAGAATCGTCGACATCAACCTCAGGTCGACGGCCACCGGCGTCTGCATCGCCATCACCTCGTGCCACCGGCGCTCCACCGTCAGGTAGATGTCGTCAACGATGTCGTCGTGGTCGACCACACCGCGAACGCCGGAATGGTCCCTAGTCACGAGAGCGCTGACCGCGTCCCGCAACATCTCGTCGACGTGACCGGCCATGTCGACGAGGCTGGACTCGAGCGACTTCAGTTCGTCGTGGAAGCGGCGCCGGATCTCGGTCATCCGAATCTCCCGGTGATGTAGTCCTCTGTCTTCGGGTTTGAGGGGTTGGTGAAGATCTTCCCAGTCTGGTCGAATTCGACGAGAATGCCCGTCCGGTGTCCGGTCACACTCTCGTCGACCGTGAAGAACGCGGTGCGGTCGCTGACCCGTGCTGCTTGCTGCATGTTGTGGGTGACGATCACGATCGAATAGTCCGACTTCAGTTCGACCATCAGTTCCTCGATCCGCAGCGTGGCGATCGGATCGAGCGCCGAGCACGGCTCGTCCATGAGGAGCACATCCGGGCTGGTTGCGATCGCCCTTGCGATGCAAAGCCTCTGCTGCTGACCACCCGACAGAGCGTAGGCGGACTGATCGAGCTTGTCCCTCACCTCGTCCCACAGAACCGCCCGCCGCAGCGATTGTTCGACCAGGCCGTCGAGGTCGTCATCGGTTTTCGCGATCCTCGGTCCGAAGGCCACGTTGTCGTAGATCGATTTCGGGAACGGGTTCGGCTTCTGGAACACCATGCCGATCTGGCGGCGCACCTCGACCGGATCCACGGCCGGGCCGTACAGGTCGACCCCGTGATATTCGACCAACCCGCTCACCTTGGCGATCTCGATCAGGTCGTTCATCCGGTTGAGGGACCGGAGCACGGTGCTCTTCCCGCAGCCGGAGGGTCCGATCAACGCGGTTATCTCGTTCCGGCGCACGTCGAGTCCGACTCCCTTAACCGCCGGGAACTCCCCGTAGTGAACGCTCAGCCCGTCGAGGTGGAACACGACCTCTTCTCTGCCCTGGCGCTGCGGCGTTGCGGCGGCGCCGACCGATTCGGGATCGGGCCGTGTCTCAGCTGCTGTCATCTCACCACTTTCGTTCACTGCGATTCCGAATGATGATCGCGGCGGCATTCGCCGCCAAGAGGAGCACGAGCAATACCAGGATCGCCGCCGGGGCCAACTCGTCGCGGAAGGCTCCGTCGGGCTGGCGCGACCAGGAGTACACCACGACCGGGAGAGCGGTGTAAGTCCCGCTCAACTGTTCCATGAGGCCCTGGCCGCCGGTGGCGAAGAACCCCGTCGCCGCTCCCACGAGGAGTAGCGGCGCCGTCTCGCCAAAGGCGCGGGCGAGGGTGAGAACGGTACCGGTGAGGATCGCCGGGAGCGCCGCGGGGAGAACTTGATGACGGGTCACCTCCCACTGCGTCGCCCCGACGCCATAGGCGGCCTCGCGGATGCCTGCGGGAACCGCCCGCAGCGCTTCCGATGTCGTGATAACGACGATGGGGAGCACCAGGACGGCCAAGGTGAGGCCGCCCGCGATGATGTTCCGGCCGTTGGCCGATCCACCTGCTCCGAGAGCGGTCACCAGCCGCACGATGACACCGAGTCCCAGAAGCCCGTAGACGATCGACGGCACCCCTGCCAGATTCCGGACGTTTGTCTGGATGAAGCGGGTCGGACGGGTATCCGCGGCGTACTCCTCGAGGTAGACGGCTGCAGCTATGCCGAGCGGGATCGCAACGACGGCGACCACAATGGTCAACAGGACCGACCCGATGATTCCGTTCAGGACTCCTGCCGTGTCGGCAGACAGAGAGATCGGCGTTGAGACGAAGTCGGCGCCACGCGTCGTGACGACCGACCATGCGCCGGCGACGATGTCGGCAAGGAGCGCAACCAAGACGCCGAGCGACAGCAGCAAGCCGATCAGCGTTGCCAGCTGGAACGCCGACTCGCCCCATCCGACGCGGCGTCCCTGCAGTTTGGCGGCGACGGCGATGCGGGTCGGGGTTGTGGTGTCGGCGGTCATCAGTACTTCTCCCGGACCCTGCGCACGAACCGGTCGCCGATGACATTGAGTATCAGGGTCATGGCGAACAGGAGCAGCCCCACGAAGAACAGGCTCTGGAAGGCGAGACCGGAGCCGGCAACTTGATCGGAGCCGATGGCCAGAGCCGTCATGGCTGCGGTCATCGTCTGGCCCGGTTCGAGCGGATTGAGCTGCAGAAGGGAGCCGCCGGTGGCTCCGGCCGCCATGGCGACGACCATCGTCTCCCCGATCGCCCGGGAGACCCCCAGGATCAGTGCGGCGACGATGCCCGAGACGGCCGCCGGCAGAACCACTTTCCGCACCGTCTCTCCCCGCCGGGCTCCGAGACCGTAGGACGCCTCGCGCAAGGACACCGGGACGGCGCGCAGTGCATCCTCGGTGACTGCGGCCACCAGGGGTGTAACCAGTACACCGACCCCGATCCCGGCGGCGGCCATGTTGAAGGTATTGGCAGTGAACAGGCGCTGCACCACGTTCGGCGAAATCCAGGTGAGGGCGAAGTAGCCGAGGACGACACTAGGGATGCCGGCGAGGATCTCGACGATCGGCTTGAGGATCCGTCGGGTGCGAGGTGAGGCGTATTCGGATAGATAGATAGCGGCACCCAGGCCAAGTGGTGTTGCCACCACCATGGCGATTCCGGCGATGATGATCGTGCCCAGCACAATCGTGCGCACATCGAAGAAGTCCCGTCGCGGGAACCACCCGAGACTCCAGAGCTTGGAGAACTCGACCTGCGTGACGAAGTTCCAGGCCTCGCCGATCAGTGCGAGCACTATGGCCACTCCGACCAACACGGTGGCGGCCGCCGCAGCGAACAAGAACCCACGCACCCGGGCCTCTTTCCGGCGGCGGCGCGGGTCTCCGGCGAGCATCACCGACGCGCTGAGGCCGCGCCCCCCGTGCGCGGCCTCAGCAATGGAGTGGCGCCGGCTCACCGGCCGGCCCACGCCGATCTCGTGGATGAGTAGTCGGCAAGGCGCACGTAGCCTGTCTCGTCGACAGAAGCGAGGCCGTCATCGGACAGGTAGAAGTCGACGTAGTCGACAATCGCCGGGTTCGCGGCTGCCTTGGCCGTGTTCACATAGATGTACAGCGGCCGGGCGATCGGGTAGCTTCCGTCGGCGATAGTCTCAGGCGTCGGAGCCACGCACCCGGCGTCGCCCTCGACTGCAATGGCCCTCAGCCGATCGGCGTTGTTGATGTAGAACGCATATCCGACCCATCCCAAAGATGTTGGGCTCCCGGCTATGCCTTCCACAATTACGTTGTCGTTGGCGGAGGCGACATAGTCGGGGCGGGTTACGGCATCCTCGTCGCGTTCGTCGGCGATGTCCTCGAGGACCAGCTCCACGAAACTGTCGTAGGTTCCGGACTCCTCACCTGGACCTGTCACAGTGAGCTCCGCCGCCGGATAGGGAGCGTGGGTGGCACCGAGCTCTGCGCCGAGCGCGTCGGCGTCGCTCCAGCTGTCGAAGCCGATTGACTCCGGTCCCAGAAGGGCATAGAGGTCTTCATTGCCGAGGCACTCGACCGCAGAGTTCTCGGTCGAGGTGACGACCGAGAGCCCGTCGATGGCGACCATCAGCTCGACGTAATCGACGCCCGCGTCGGCGCAAGCTTCCGCCTCCGAGTCCTTGATGGGACGTGAGGCGTCGGAGATGTCCGTGTCGCCTGCGCAGAAGAGCTTGAATCCGTCGCCGGTTCCCGGGCCCTCGACGGAGATGGCAACGTCCGGATTTGCTGAATTGAATTTCTGGGCATTGGTGGCCGAGATGGGCTCCACGGTCGACGAACCGGAGATCCGGATGCCGGAGCTTCCCGAGTCACCGCTATCGCCGTCTGATCCGCCGCAAGCCGCGGCCACTACCGCCAACGCGACGACGAAGAGGACTGGCCTATTGCGCATGTGCTTCATCCTGAGTAGATGTCGCAACGAAGCTATCTCGCAGAGGTGGCCGGACCTGGGCCCCGAGGTGAACGGGAGGTGAACTCTGCAGGAAGCTCGAGCTTGCGCTGTGCCGCTCGCAGTGGGGTTCGCAACCGTCTGGAACAGCCCGCAGGCCGGGTGTACGCTCGTATGAGCTACGCCGGAGCACATTCTGCAACACACATTCAATTCCACCGAACTCGATCGCCAGGTCAAGAGCCTGCAAGACCACAAGCAACGATGGGCGCGCCTCGCCGTTGCGGAGAAGGTTCGCCTCCTCGAAGCCGTTCGCCGGCTGGCGGCGATGTCCGACCACGACTGGGTGCAGATATCGACGGGCGTCAAACGGGTTTCGCTGGACTCTCCCCTGAGCGGGGAGGAATGGGCCTCGGGGCCGTGGGCCCTCATCAGCACCATCAACCTGCAGATCGAGACGCTGCAAGCGCTGGCCGCCGGCGAGAGCCCCCCACTGCAAAGGGGGGCCGTGCGTGGCGGGCCCGATGGCCGGGTGGTGGTCAAGGTCTTCCCGCACGACCTCTACGACCGGTTGCTCTTCAGCGGCTACTCGGCAGAGGTGTGGATGGAACCGGGGGTCAAAGCAGGAGACGTTACCTCGACGATGGCGAGCTTCTACCGGGAGCCGGCCCCGGAGGGCGCCGTCGGCCTCGTGTTGGGAGCCGCCAATATCACGAGCATTGGCCCGCTCGATGTCCTGTCGAAAATGTTCGGCGAGGGCGAGGTGTGCCTGCTCAAGATGCATCCGCTCATCGATGACCTGGGGCCCGTTTTCGAGACGATATTCGCTCCGCTGATCGATGCCGGTTACGCGGCGATCTGTTACGGAGGCGCCGACGTCGGCGAGTACCTGGTGCGCCACGGGGGTATCGAC
>CAMYJM010000061.1 GCA_947258635.1 uncultured Acidimicrobiaceae bacterium | reverse complement strand
GACGTCTGGGTGGGCGAGGACCACCTCGTATACATCACGGATCGGATCGGCGGTGGCGCCTATGTCCTCGAGCCGGACGACGTGCTGCGCGACCGTATGGAGGAGGCATGCGCATGAGCATCGACGTGCACGCTCACTGTGTTCCCGCCGAGCTTCTCGCCGCGCTCGCCGCGGACGGGTCCGACTTCGGCATCGAGCTGACGGACGATCGCCGGGCGGTGATCGCCGGCGGTCGGCCGACCATGCCGATCCGCGACGACCTCGTCGACTTCGAGGGACGCCTGGGCGCCATGGACTCCGCCGGCATCGAGATCCAGGTTCTGTCGAGTTGGGTGGACTTGACGGCGTACGGCCTGGATGCGGCCAAGGGAGAGCGCTGGTCGCGCCGGGTCAACGAGGCGCTCGCCGCCGAAGCGGCCCGTGACCCCGACCGTCTCCTGGCATTGGCCACGGTTCCGCTGCAACAGCCGGAGCTGGCTGCGGCCGAGCTGCGCTACGCCACGGCCGAGCTGGGCATGGTGGGAGTCGAAATCGCGACGAGAGTTGCCGAGGTCGACCTGGTGTCGGCCGAGCTCGACCCCTTGTGGCGGGCGGCTGCGGAGCTGGGGAGCCTGGTGCTGCTCCATCCGATGGACCCGCTGCCCGGGATCGATCTGAAGCGACACTTCCTCGACAACTTGGTGGGTCGACCTGCCGAGACGACGCTTGCGATCGCCCGATTGATCATGGCGGGGGTGTTCGACAGCCATTCGGATCTGCGGGTGTGCGTGGTCCATGGCGGGGGGTTTCTGCCCTATCAGGTCGGCCGCCTGCAGCGCGGTTGGGAGGCCAAACCGGGCCTGGCTGCCACGGACCTCGAGACGGCGCCCATGGAGACGATCAAGCGGCTGTACTTCGATACGATCGTGCACAACCCGCAGGCGTTGCGCTATCTGATCGATCTCGTCGGTGCCGACCGGATCGCGCTCGGCACCGACTACCCCTTCGAGGCGGGCGATCCCAACCCGATCGGCACGGTCGACGCCGTCCCGGGCCTGACCGACGAAGAGCGGGCGTGGATCGTCTCGGGAACCGCCGGCGTGCTGCTGGGGAGGTGAACGGAGCCCCCGCGGCGGTGAGCCCGCCGACTCGCTTGATGGGCCGTCGGCCGGCGAGCAGGGTCGTCCATGCAGCGTTAGCCTCCGTCCCATTCGGCCTGGAGGAATCAAGTGACAACCGACCTCGGTTTTGCTCCCAGTGAGGACCCTTTCGTTGTCGAGCACGGCGGCTTCTATCGCCGGTGGCTGTCGATGATCGACGACCTCGGTGAGCTCGAGTCCGTCGTTGCTCAATTGGAGGGAACAACGGAGGACAAATGGATCCCGGTGTGGCAGGCGGCGGGCGAACGCCACGAGGCCGCGGGTGACCGGCGCGACGAGCTCGGTGATCACGCGGGCGCCCGCCAGGCCTACTTGCAGGCCAAGACCTACTACGCGATTGCTCGCTTTCCCGGTGAGATCACTCCCAACAAAGCACGAGTCAGCGCCGACTGTGCCCGGGCTTACCGCAAGGCCTGCCTCCACCTCGACCCTCCCCTCGAGGTCGTCGGCGTGGCTTGCGAGGGCCAGTCCATCAAGGCCCATTTCCGAGCTCCCGCGGCCGCCACCCCGGACAATCCGGCCCCGGCTGCGCTGATCATGTGCGGCGCCGATGTCTTCAAGGAGGATCGGGGGTGGGCCGGCGAGATGGCCCTCATCGAAGGCCTGGCGTCGCTGGTGATGGACGGCCCGGGGACCGGGGAAAACCCGTTTCCGTGGGATCCGGCTTCGGTCAAGGCGTGGATCGCCGCCGTCGACTACCTCGCCGACCGTCCCGAGGTGGACGGCAACCGAATCGCCGCCTTCGGCATCAGCCGGGGCGGGTACTCGGTGATGCAGCTGGCCGGGGACTATCCGGACAGGGTCAAGGCCGTAGTGGCCATCGCCGGCCACCCGTTCGGATATCGGATGACGGATGCGGAGATGGGCGCCTTCATTGAGGCCCGCAACACGCGCTCGACATTCGTGTTCGGCGAGCCGGCAGGGCCGCCGTCCTTCCCCACATGGTCGCGTGAATTGGAGGAGCAGATCTTCGCCGACTGGGCCCTCTCCGAGCTCGGCATTCTCGACGCCATCACCCAGCCGGTCCTGATGATCAACGGCAAACTGGACCATCTCGCTCCCGTCGGGAACATCTACTTCATGCTCGAGCACGGTCCCGTCACCGGGAGGGAGGCGAGGATCTATCCCGATGCCGGGCACTGCGCCTTCAAGTATTACAAGGAGTGGGCGCCGGCATCCTTCGAGTGGATTCGCCAGAAGCTCGGGTAGCGACCGAATCGGCGAGCGCGGACACGCCGCTCAGCGCAAGGGTGCCAGAGCCTCCGCGATCGTCGGGATCGTCTCCCGGCGGGCCGGTGGCATCGCGGTGACCAGGATGTGGTCGGCGCCGGCCTCCAGATAGCGTCCGGCCAGGTCCGTCAGCTCCGCCGGATCTTCGGGATAGCGCAGCTGCACGGATACCTCGATGTCGGCGATGTCACGGCCGATCCCGGTGCACATTTCGTGCAACCGGTCGCGATGCTCGCCGAGGAGGTTGGGGGGAGCGCCCGGATTGAAGTAGTTCCAGTGATCCGCCCACCGGGCCACGAGCGGCATCGTTCGCTTGGGGCCGATTCCGCCGATCACCAAAGGCGGGCGCGGTTGCTGAACACACTTCATGGCGAGCGTGGCATCGCGCAGCCGGAAGTGCTCACCCGCGAAGCTGAACGTGTCGTTGGTCAACAAACCGTCGATCACCTCGAGGGACTCGGCAAGGCGTCCCCACCGTTGTGCGGCGGAGCCCAGTTCTATCCCGAAGGCGGCGTGTTCCGCTTCGTGCCACCCGGCACCGAGCCCGATCTCGAGCCTGCCCCCCGCCACCTGATCCACGGTCACCGCCATGTGGGCGAGCAGGGCCGGATGGCGGAACGTGTTGGAGCTGACCATCACACCCAGCCGCATCCGCTCGGTGATTGCCGCCAGCGAAGCCAACACCGTCCAGGACTCCCACATCGGCCGGATGGAACCCCAGGGCGGATAGAAGTGGTCGAACAGCCAGGCACCGTCGAAGAAGCCGGCCGCGTCGGCCTCTCGCCAGATGAACGAGAGATCGTCCCACGAGACGTCGACCGGGGCCACCTTGAACGAGAACCTGGGGCTCACCCGGCGACGCCCGTTCCTGCGAGCAGCGGCCCCACCTCAACGGCCCGGCCGTTGCGGGCCGACGACTCCAGGGCTGCCCTGACAATCGCCAGAGCCCGGATGGCCTCGTCGATACCGACTTCCACCTCGGCCTCGCCTCGAATGGCCAGAGCGAACTCATCGAGCTGCTCGCGAAACATGTCCGTCGCCGGCAGATCCACGGCCTTGCGAGTCATGTCGCGGTACCCCTGGGACACCAGCGTGCTCCACTCGTCGGCCTGGTGGGACTCGTCCCAGTGGGTGAAGTCGAGGTCGTACATCAGATTGGCCCTGGTCCCCTGGAGCCGCAGCTGAAAGATACCCGGAGACGCCCACCCGCAGCCGATGTAGCCCAGCGCCCCCGACTCGAACTCGAGGATCGCCATGACGGCGTCGGGAACCTCGGACTTGGTGTACAGCTTCCGGGCGTGAGCGGTGACCTGCCCCACCGGACCCAGCAGGTCTAGCAGGTTGTCGGCGTGATGCACGCCGAGCTGGATGAAGGTGCCGCCGGGGCTCTTGTCGGCGTACCAGCGCCACGTCTCCGGGGTCAGTTCGAGACCGCGCTCGTTCGAGAAGTTGGCCTCGGCCAGCGAGACGTCGCCCAGCGAGCCGTCGTCGATCCGCTGCTTCATCACGCGGCAGCCGGCGAGCCGACGGGCACTGTGGCCGACTGCGAATACCCCGCCGGTCCGCTCGACCGCGTGGCGAACATCGAGAGCATGTTCGAGCGTGTGGGCAATCGGCTTGTCCGTATAGACGGCCTTGCCCGCCTCCAGGGACGCCACGATGAGGTCGCGGTGCGTGTCGTTGGGGGTGGTGATCAGCACCCCTTCGACATCATCGTCGGCGAGCAGGTCGTCGAGCGTCGCCGCCGCCTTGGCCACGCCGAACTCCTCCTGGAATGCGGTCCGCTTGTCTTCGGATCGGCTGAAGCACGAAGCCAGCTCGACAACGTCGCCGCGTTGGGCGCCACGGGCCAGCACCCGAGCCCAGCGTCCCAGGCCGATCGGGGCCAGGCGCACCTTCTCACTCATCGTCGATCTCCTTCATGGCGTCGATGTCGGTCTCCTCGATGTTCTCGCTGAGGTTGGGGTGGGGAAAGAAGCAGATCAGCTCCATGGCCTCGGCGGCAGCCGGGATCGTGGCATGAGCTGCTCCCCGAGGGATGTAGATGGTGTCGCCGGGCCCGATCTCGTGAAGCTCACCGTCGATGTAGACCATTCCCCTCCCGCGCCGCACGAAGATGACCTCCTCGCTGTGGGGATGGCGGTGCGCTCTGCGTTGCGTCGTGCGTTCCGGACGCGCCAGCCGCAGGCTGGAGTCGGTCGGTCTGGCCCGGAGCGGATCACCGGAGCTGCGGCCCGGCAGGTCGACGAATTCGACGGCGGACTCCGGAACGACTCTCATGACCGCAGCTCGAAGATGGCGGTGACCTGCGCCACGATGTCGGTGGCCACCGAGGAGGCGAAATCGCCGGCCCTCTCCACCGTGGCCCACCCCGGATCGCCGTACCAACCGTCGGAGTCGATCTCGGTGACGTCGGTGATGTAGCCGTACACCTCGCGGCTCCGCCGCATTGCGTCCATCGCCGCCGCCTTGTCCGGGCGCGTGCTGTCACCGGCGCGCTCGGTGTGAACGAGAGAGGGATCGTGAGCCAGCACGGCCAGCGCCTCCAAACCGCCGCCGTGCGTGAGTTCGCCGCCCTGATCTGCATACAGCCGCTGCGCCACGTAACACGCGTGGGCCGCAACCGCGGTGACGCCTGGATGACGATGTTGTACGTCCGTAGCCACCGCGTCCAGGGCCGCGATGTTGCCCTCGTGCCAGTTGACGAACACGAATCGGTCGGCCCCCATCGCCACCATCTCCTCGCAGACGTCGGTCAACAGTGCCTCGAAGGTGGAGCGGCGCAGGCTCACGGTGCCGGGATGCCCGGCGTGGATCGGAGTGATGCCGTACGGCCCGAACGGAACCAGCAGGGCGTCGAGCCGATGGGCCACCTCCGATGCCACGAGTCGGGCGGCGATCGCGTCGGTTCCGTTGGGGAGGTGCGGTCCGTGCTGTTCGACGCTCCCGAACGGGATGACGGCGATTGGCGAACGCTCCAACGCGGCGGCGGCCTCGTGGCTCGTGAGGTGAGAGAGGGACTGGATCATAGGGGCTCCTATGGGTGCGGCACGGGGTGCAGTGGCGGGTCGCCGTCGAGGATTCTCTTCGCTTCTTCGGCCGTCTTGATCCGGAGGGTGCTCTCGGACTCGGCTGTGTACCAGGCGAGGTGCGCAGTCATGATGACCTGGTCGGCCACCGCGGCGAATACCGACGGATCCGGCGGCTCGGGATCGAACACGTCGAGGGCGGCAATAGCCGGGCGGCCGGCGGCGAGTCCGGCCACCAGAGCTGCCGTATCGATCAAGGTGCCACGCGCCGTGTTGACCAGGACACTTCCGGTCCGCATCAGCGCGATCTCGTCCGGCCCGATGAGTGGCGTGCCGTCTCCGGCACCAGGGGCATGGAGACTCACCACGTCGGACTCCGCAAGCAACTCCCGCAGCCCCAACCGTTCGATCCCCGGCTCGAACGCGGTCACTTGGTCGTCGCAGGCGACTGTGCGTCCGAAGCCGAGATTCTGGAAGTGGGCAGCAGTGACCCGGCCGATTCGGCCCATCCCGACGACGCCCGCCGTCAAGGCCGCGGGAAGGTGCAGCGGCCGCACGAAGTCGAAACCCCAGCCCCCGTCCTTGAGGCGCCGGTCGAGCTGCGGGATGCGCCGCATGGCCGCCAGCGTCAAGGCGACCGCGTGCAGGGCAACCGCCTCCGTGCCGTAGTCCGGGACGTAGGCGACTGTGATGCCGAGCCGTGAGGCGGCGGCCACATCGACGTTGTCGTAGCCGACCCCGTAGCGGACGATGCCGCGGCACCCCAACCGTTCGAGCGTGGCGGCGTCGAACACGGGCCGCGACCCAGCCAGGATCACATCGGCGCCGGTCGCGGCGGCCACGATCGCCTCGCGGCTGGCGCCGGCATCAGTGACGAACTCCCCGGCGGCGCCACCTAGAACCTCTCGTTCCAGGTTGGAGTCCGGCCACCGGGCGCCGATTATCGCTACTCGCATCCAACCTCCGTCGAGCACGCTAGCCAGTCGGCAAATCAGAATGCATCCGGCCTGGTGAATCCGCCGAGGCACTGACCGCCAAGGCTGCAATCGATTGCGGATTATGGCGGGTTCGATTGACACCGGCCATCGACCGCCGTATTTTCCAGCAGACGGGCAGCACGCTGCAATCGATTGCAGCCGCGTTTGGGTGGCGAGTCGAGGCGTAGCTCTGTTTTGAGGAACAAGGAAGGTTGGTCATGAACCGAAGTCCACGACGAGGCCGCTGGGGAGCTTTCCTCGGCATCTTCCTCGCATTGGCAATGATCGCGGCAGCATGTTCGGACGGCGAAGGGGACGACTCGACTACCACGGCGGGCACGCCCGGTACGACGGCAGGCACGCCGGATACGACGGCGGGCAGCAGCGACACCACCGCCCCGCCAACGACCCAGGCTCCGTCGGGCGGCGAGGTCAACAACCCCGGCGTCTTCGTGCACGCCGCCGACGACGAGCCGACCACGCTCGATCCGGCCCAGGTGGAGCCGGGCGAGGGCGGCGAGACCATGATCCTCCAGGTGTACGAGCGGCTGCTCGAGATCGGCACGTCCGGCCCCGAGCCCGTTCCCAGCCTCGCCACCGAAGTCCCGACCGTCGAGAACGGGCTGATCTCCGCAGACGGGCTCACCTACACGTTCCCCATCCGCCAGGGGGTGACATTCCACGACGGCTCACCGTTGACCGCCGACGACGTGCTCTTCTCTTGGGAGCGCGTCATGACCATGGACCTGCCCGATGGCGCCGCCAGCGTGCTCAGCGACGTGGTGGACAGCATGCAGGTCGTTGACGATTCCACCTTCGAGGTCACCTTGCAGGAGCCGAACGCCGCCTTCCTCAACGCGGTGGTTCCGGCGATGGTCTCGTCGATCGTCAGCCGGGAGGCCGTCGAGGCCAACGGCGGCGTTGTGGCCGGTGAGCCCAATGAGTTCATGTCGGGCAGCATGGTCGGTACCGGCCCGTACTCGTTTGTGGCATGGAATCGCAACGAGAACCTCCAGTTCGAGGTTTATGACGGGTACTGGGGGACCCCCGCCAACCTCGATCTCCGTGTTGAGATCGGGGCCAACCCGGACATCCGGGTTCTGGGTCTGCGCGCCGGCGACTACGACACGATCGAGACTGATCCCTCGTTCATCGGCGACATCGAAGGCGCCGAAGGCGTCACGATCTTCGCCGAGGGCCTCACGGTCGAGCCGATCCACATCGGGTTCAACCTGCGGATACCGGTCGATCAGCTACCCGCCGACGACAACATCCCGGCCGACTTCTTCCTCGACCCGCGGGTGCGTCAGGCGTTCAACTACGCCTTCGACTACGACGCCTTTCTGCGAGGAGCCCTGGGCGGCTTCGGCGACTTCAACCCGCACTACATCCCGATCGGCATCTTCGGCTACGACCCGGCAGCGCCGGTCTACAACCAGCAGGATCTGGCGAAGGCCGAGGAGCTGTTCCGGGCTGCGGGGTTGTGGGACACCGGGTTCTCCGTCTCGGTCGTCACCGAAGAAGCCAATCTGTTCGAGACTGCAGCTCTGGTGTTGAAGGACTCGATCGACGACCTCGGCAACCCCAACATGACGGTCACCGTTGCGGCGGTAGCCGAAGCGGTCTTCGATGAGGCCCACGCCACCGATCCGGTCCCGTATGCGATGTGGGTGAAGAACGCCGATCCGTTTGCCGATCCCCACGCCTACGTCGATTCGTATACGCACCCCGACGGTGAATGGGGCGAGATCCACGGCTTCCGCCAGGGATATGTCGATCCCGACGGGATTGCGGATCTCATCGACCGCGCCAAGGTCGAGCTGGACCCGGTCGCTCGTGCCGCCCTCTACGCCGAGCTACAGCCGCTGCTGTACGACGATCCGTTGTGGATCATCGCCGCCCAGGAGGGTGTGGTGTCGGCCCGGCGCGACTGGGTGCAGGGATTCGTCTCGAACCCGTTGTGGCCACGGCCGAGTCTCAAGTTCGCCCTCATGGACAAGGGCTGATCCGCTGATGGACAAGGGCTGATCCGACCATGACTGAAGTGCGCGGTCTCCGGTTCATCCGGAGACCGCGCATTAACGTCTGAGCTCAACGACACAGGACCACCAATGCAGATTCGCGACTACATCATCCGGCGGCTCATGGTGTTGCCACTGCTGGTGGTTGGGGTGTCGATCATCGTCTTCGCCCTCACTCGGATAGGTGGATCGCCCATAGGCATCTACCTGTCGCACGAGATGTCTCAAGAAGAAGTCGCCGAGCTGGAGGAACGCTTCCACCTCGACGACCCGGTGCCCGTGCAGTACTTCTATTGGGCTTCGGGAGTGCTCCGGGGCGACCTGGGGTGGTCCGGCGTCGCCGCGGCTCCGGTTACCGATGTTTTTCTCCCCAAGCTGGCGGCGACGATGGAGCTGGCGGTCTCGTCGGCCATCGTGGCGGTGGTGCTCGGCATCGCCCTCGGGACGTTTGCCGGAGCGAGACGCAACCGCCTGCCCGACCACCTCACTCGGGTGTTCTCGATCAGCGGCGCCGCCATGCCGCTTTTCTGGTTCGCCATCCTGTTGCTGATCGTGTTCTGGGTGTATCTCGGCTGGTTCCCGATCGGCCGCAGCGACCCCGACCTGTGGGCCCGGATCGATCACCCCACCAACCTGTACACGGTCGACTCGCTCATTGCCGGCGATTTCGGCGCGTTCCGTGACGCCGTGTGGCACCTGACCTTGCCGGCCGTCACGCTCGGATACGGGGCCACCGCCATCATTGCTCGCATGATGCGCTCCTCATTGGTGGAGGAGCTCCAGGAGGACTATGTCGACGCGGCTCGCGCCAAGGGGCTGCCGGAGCGCCTGGTACTGCGGCGCCACGCCCGGCGCAACGCCTTGATCCCGACGGTGACGGTCATCGGGCTCAGCTTCGGCTTTCTCCTCCAGGGCAGCGTTGTCGCCGAGATCATCTTCCAGTGGCCCGGACTGGGGAGGTGGATGGCCGATTCGGTGCTGCGCGGCGACCAAGCAACGATCATGGCTTACGTTCTTTTCACCTCGGTCCTGTTCCTCGTCGTGAACCTGGCGGTCGATGTCGCGTACGCGTATCTCGACCGCCGGGTCGTTCTCGGAGAGTGAGCCATGGTTGACGTAACGCAACCTGTTGCGCCGCGTCGGCGAGCTGATCGGCGCACTGCTGAAGAACCCGACAACTGTGGCCGGCCTCACGTTCATCATCCTCCTTCTGGGAATGGCCATATTGGCGCCGCTGTTGACGGAGCCCAATACCCCTGATGCGTACCAGATGCCCCGAGACTGGGGCGCCATCGCCGTGCCGCCGGGATCCCCCGGTCACATCTTGGGAACGACCAACGTCGGCGGTGACGTCCTGTACGGCGTTATTTGGGGCGCCCGCACCTCGCTGCGGCTTTCCGTCATCGTCGTCTCGCTGACGGTGGTCGTCGGCGTGACGGTGGGAAGCATCGCCGGTTTTCGCGGCGGCCGGATCGACGAGATCTTGATGCGCATCGTCGACGTGTTCCTCTCGATCCCCGAGCTCATCTTCGCGCTGGCTATCGCCGCGGTGCTCGGGCCGTCATTCCGCAACATCATCCTGGCGCTGGCCGTCGTCTTCTGGGTGAAGTACGCCCGTATCATGCGGGCCCAGATCATCCACGTGAAGGAGAACGAATACGTCGATGCCGCCCGGGTCATCGGCGACTCGCCCTGGAGGATCTATCTCAAGGACGTGCTTCCCAACTCGATTACGCCCGTGGTCGTGCAGGCCACGCTCGACATGGGGAACATCGTCCTCGTCGGGGCGACCCTCAGCTTCATCGGACTATCTGAGGCGGGCATCGCCGAATGGGGCGTGCTCGTCTCGGAGGGGCAGGCCGGCATCTCGGCCGGCCGCTGGTGGGCCTCCACCTTTCCCGGGTTGATGGTCTTCCTCTGGGCGCTCGGCTTCAACCTCTTCGGTGACGGCCTGCGCGACATACTCGACCCGCGCACCGAGAGCTCACGATGACGCTCGTGGGAAGCGACGGGCCGGCGCCACCGGCGCTCGCCCCGGCTCCGGTCGCTTCCGTGGTCGACCTGCGGGTGCACTTCCGCTCCAAGGCCGGGATCGTCCACGCAGTCGACGGGGTGTCCTTCGACATTGCGGACGGGGAAACCCTCGGCCTCGTCGGTGAGACCGGCTGTGGCAAGAGCGTCACCGCCCGGTCGTTTCTCCGGCTGGTCCCCATGCCGCCCGGCATCCAGGCCGGAGGCTCGATCCTCTTCCGGCCGCACCGCACATGCGAAACGTGCTCCGGAAACGGTTGTGCCGTTTGCCATGAGAGCGGCCGGGTTCCCGATGCCTGCGCGACCTGCGAGGGGGCCGGCTGCGAAACCTGTGCCGGCAGCGGCTATCTCACGGTCGACCTGCTCGAGATCCCTGAGCAGGATCTGCGCACAATTCGGGGCAACCGCATTGCCATGATCTTTCAGGACCCGGGTAAGGCACTCAATCCGGCCCTGTCGATACGTGATCAGCTCGCCGAGGTGTTCTACCAGCACCGCTCCGCGGAACTGCTGGCGGCCGCTGCCATCGACGGCGAAGCCGGCGGGCCGGCGGGCACGTTGATCCGCCGCAAGGCCGCGCTGCGATCCCGGCTGCTGGAGGACGCCCTTCTCTCGTTGCCGCCGCTGCGAGCGCGGCGCAACAAGCTGCGTGCCGCCGCCGACGATCGGATCGTCGCGGCGCTCGCCGAGACGCAGATCCCCAACCCGCGCAAAGTGATGGATCGCTATCCGCACGAGCTCTCCGGGGGGATGCGCCAACGCGTGATGATTGCCCAGGCCCTCGCTTGCGACCCCGATCTCCTGATAGCCGACGAGCCGACGACTGCTCTCGACGTCACCGTCCAAGCGCGCATCCTCGAGCTGGTCCGCGAGTTGCAGTCGCGGCACCGGACCTCGGTCCTCTATATCAGCCATGACCTGTCGCTGGTGCGCCGGGTGTGCGATCGGGTGGCGGTCATGTACGCCGGCCGCATCGCCGAGGTTGCTCCGGCCGAGCAGATCTTCTCCGATCCCAGCCACCCCTATACCCGGGGGTTGCTGGCCGCGATTCCGGCTACGTCCCACGAGCGGGGACGCCTCGTGGCCATATCGGGCACGGTGCCCGAGCTGATCAACCCGACGCCCGCTTGCCGGTTCGCTGGCCGGTGCCCTTTCGAGGCTCCGGTGTGCCGCGCGCTCGAGCCGGAGCCAAAGCCCACGCGGGATGGGCACCAGGTGGCCTGCTTCATTCACCACCCGCCGCGGGACGCCGCCGATGGGGTCCCGACGTTCGATCGGCAGGTGCGATGACGGCCGCCGGCGACACCGCCCGGCCACCCCGGGGCAGTCGCGACGAAGTGGTCCTGGCGGTGCGCGATCTCGGCAAGTACTTCCCCATCAGGGAGGGCGCCCTTCAGAAAGTCGTCGGCCACATCAAGGCGGTGGACGGCGTCAGCTTCGACATCGCCCCCGGCCAGACCGTCGGATTGGTTGGAGAGAGCGGATGTGGCAAGACCACGCTCGGGCGCTGCGTGGCCGGTCTCAGCGAGCCCACCAACGGCGGCGTGTACTTCGGTCTCGAGACGGCGACCAAGGAACGGCTCGATTCCCTGCTGTCCGTGACCGAGCGGACGGCGAGCCAGGAAAGCGAGCTGGAGCAGCTCGACAACCGTCACCGCGTCGACCGGATGAACGGTGACGCGTGGCGCCGGTACCGACGCAATTGCCAGGTCGTGTTTCAGGAGTCGTTCGCCTCGCTCAACCCGCGCCAACTCGTCAAGGACATAGTCGGCCGGCCGCTGCGGGTGCACCGCGAGGCATCGGGCTCCCAGTTGACCGAGCGGGTCGTCGAGCTCTTGGCGCAGGTCGGGCTGGGCCGGCAGCACCTCTACCGCTTCCCCCATCAGTTCTCCGGGGGGCAGCGGCAGCGCATCTCGATCGCCCGCGCCCTAGCGCTCGATCCCGAGCTGGTAATCCTCGATGAGCCGACGAGCGCTCTCGACGTGTCCGTGCAGGCCCAGATCCTGAATCTGCTCCACGAGCTGCAGCAAGAACGTCACCTCGCCTACCTGTTCATCACCCACGATCTGTCGGTCGTCCGCCACATGGCCGATCGCATAGTGGTCATGTACGTGGGTCGGGTGGCCGAGGCAGGGCCGACTGAGGTCATCTTCGACCGGCCGCAGCATCCCTACACCGAGGCACTGCTGGCATCGAGCCCGGACGTCGACGCCCACACTGTGGACCTGCAGGCGCTGGAGGGGGCCATCCCCGATCCGGCGCTGCCGCCGCAAGGATGCCGCTTCCACACACGCTGCGCCGTCGCGACGCCGACGTGTGGTTGGGAGGTCGACGACGTGGTCCGCTGGCTCGAGGACGTGGAGGGGACCTTCGACACATTGCGCGGGGTCACTCGCATGAGCCCGTTCGACGCTTGGCTGTCATTCGAAGACGAGGCCGCGGCCGCCAGCCTCGCCGCGACGCTGCGCAGCGAGGCTATTCCCCAGGCCATGAGGACGGCACTCGAAGAGCTGACCGTCGACGCCAGGCGAGTGCGGGTGCGCTTCACGCCGGTCGATGAGGTCCAGCTCACAGTCAGGGGATCTGAGCACGTGGCGGCCTGCGTACTCGACAGGGCCTGAGGGGAATCGCCGCGCACGCCTCTCCGCCTACTCGAGGCTGAACGGCGGGTACTGATCGGTGACCAGCAAGAACGCATAGGCCTCGACTCGGAGCCCCCAGCGCCCGACTCCGACCACGTAGTCGAACAGCCCGCGCGGGTAGCGTCCCGTGAAGAGAATCGCGAACCAGGCAATGACCCAGGCAACGACGGCGCCCACCGCCAGGAAGACGAGTGCCACGTAGTGGGGGATGGCCAGCAGCCATTTCACCAGTGGCAGCCAGCGATTGAGGTCCTGCTCGACGTCGGGATAGTCGATCTCGAGATGCACCGATTGTTCGTCAACGGTCGACGGGTACTCATCCGTGAGCAGGAAGATGTAGGCGGCAACCCGTCCCCCGAAGCGGGTCAGCTCGCGCGCGAAGTCGAACCACCATCGTGGATAGCGCACGCGGAACACGATCATCAGCATCGTCGCCAAGAAGAGACCACCCGAGATTCCTCCGCCGGTCGTGCGGATCTCTTCGCCCGTCTCGGTGATCACCGTCTCGTTGCCGGTTGCGGTCAGCAGGCTGAGGATGATCACGATTGGGATGACCCAGATAACCCGCGCAAACGTCGTGAACCGATCCAATTCCTCCGGATAGTCGATGTCCAGGCGGGCCGCGTACGACTCAGCTGGTGTGACCATGTTTTCCTCCTCAACCGCTGCACCCGGTAATTCGTCCTGCAGCTAAGGTATCAACGGATACGGCAGGCTCGCTAGGGCCGGACGTCTCTTCGGGTGTTCGCCGGGATCGGCGACTTGCGCCGAGAAGCCCGACGGCCGCCCCATCCAAATCCGCTTCCCGCTCCTAGAGCGATGGCTGGGGGCGGGTGGCCGTCTGCGATACTCCTGGACATGAGCGAATACCCCATATCCCGTTTCCCCGTGCCCGAGCTGGCCGACCTCCCGGACGACATCAGGGAGATGATCGAAACGGTTCACGAGAAGTCGGGCTTCATCCCCAACGTGTTCCTCGCCCTGGCTCATCGACCCGACGAGCTGCGGGCTTTCTTCGCCTATCACGACGCTCTGATGTATCGCGAGGAGGGCCTCACCAAAGCCGAGCGCGAGATGATCGTGGTGGCGACGAGCGGGGTGAACAACTGCCTTTACTGCGTAGTTGCCCACGGGGCGATTCTGCGGATTCGCACCAAGAACTCACTCATCGCCGATCAGGTGGCCACCAACCCCGGGAAGGCCGACCTCACCGACCGGGAGCGAGACATGCTCGGGTTCGCGCTGAAGATGGTGAACGACTCGGCGGCGGTATCGGCTGCCGACATCGAGGACATGAAGGCCAAGGGCTTCACCGAGGATGAGATCTGGGACATCGGAGCGATCACCGCTTTCTTTGCGATGTCCAACCGGTTGGCCAACCTGATGGCGATGCGGCCCAACGACGAGTTCTACACGATGGGCCGGGGTTGATCGCGATGTTCGATGCCCTCGTAGTGGAGAAGGACGGCGACGGAGTCACCTCGGCGGCGGTCCGGCAGCTCACCGACGATCAGCTGCCGGAGGGCGACGTCACGGTGGCCGTCGAGTACTCGACGCTGAACTACAAAGACGGCCTCTGCATCGGGCCCGGCGGCGGCCTCGTCCGCACTTATCCCCACGTGCCGGGAGTCGACTTTGCCGGAACAGTCGAGTCATCGGACGACGCCCGGTATCAACCCGGCGACCCTGTGGTGCTGACCGGTTGGCGCGTCGGCGAGGTGCATTGGGGCGGCTACGCCCAGAAGGCTCGCGTCAAGGCTGACTGGCTGGTACCACTGCCCGGGGGGCTCACGCCCCGGCAGGCGATGGCCGTGGGCACCGCCGGCCTGGCCGCCATGCTCGCCGTGATGGCCCTCGAAGATCATGGGCTGGCGGCGGGCCAGGGCCCGGTCCTGGTGACAGGGGCGGCCGGTGGTGTCGGCTCGGTGGCGACGGCAACATTGGCCAAACTGGGTTATGAGGTTGCCGGAGTCACCGGTCGCCCCGAAGCCGCCGACTATCTCAGATCGCTCGGAGCCCAGCAGATCATCGCTCGCGACGAGATCAACGAGACCGTGAAACGGCCGCTCGAGTCGGAAACCTGGGCGGGTTGTGTCGACGCCGTCGGCGGCGCCATGCTCGGGCGGGTCCTCGGGCAGATGAAGTACGGCGCATCGGTCGCCGCCGTTGGGCTGGCCGGCGGCGCGGTTCTGCCGGCAACCGTCATCCCGTTCCTGCTTCGCGGCGTCAACCTCCTCGGGATCGACAGTGTCATGCAGCCGTACGAGAAACGCGTGGCTGCCTGGCGGCGAGTCGTCTCCGATCTGCCGCTCGAGCGGCTCGAGGTCATGGCTCAACCGGCCACTTTGGCCGACCTCCCGCGGCTCGGCCAAGAGATCCTGCAAGGCCGGGTCCAAGGGCGGGTCGTCGTCGACGTGAACGCCTGAAAGGCGGGCGTCGGGGCCTGAGGCTGCACCGCGGCCACTCCTATTCCGATTAATCAACGGCGTCTCGCTACCGATACAACAACAACGCTGGAGTTGCTGTCTCGAGATCGGCCGCGCGTGGCAGGAAAACGCCTCAAACGAGTGCGCAAGACGTCGGGCATAATCATCGCCCTGGCGGTCGTCGTCGGCGCGGCGACTTCGCTCGTGTGGTCGTTTGTTTTGCCCACGGTCACCCAAACTGCCAACCGGCTCGATGATGTCGACTTGGCCATCGGTTCTGCGGCCGTCAGCCGGGCGGCCACCTCGCAAGCCGTGGTCTTTGCCGTGAGCGTGGCCAGCGGCACTGCTACCGGCGAAGCGCTCGACGCGGCGATCGCTGAGGCAGCCGCCAACCTCGATGTCTACGACCAGTTGGTCGCGGCCTTGAGCGCCAGCGGCGTTTGCGTTGACGCCTGCCGACTCGACACCTTGGGCACTCGGGGCCGTGCCGTACTCGATCTGATCAATGCCGTCGACGTTGACGCGGCACGCGCCATGGTCCAAAACGACTTCGAGACCGGGTACCGGGCTGCGCTCGACGAGCTGGGCTCGGCCCGCACGAAGCTGGCCTCCAACCTCGATTCGGTGAACCGGTGGTCGGACAGCATCGGCTACGGCGTCCGGCTCGCCGTGACGCTCGTAATCCCGAGCCTGGCGATCTTCCTGTTCTGGTGGGCCGCCCGCCAACGGGTGCTCATCCACCGGCGGCGCGCCGACGAGCGGCTCGCCGCAGAGGTCCAGCGAGGTCGCGAAAAGGATGCGCTGCTCGCCGCGGTATCCCAACGATTTCGCGCTCCGCTCACCAGCATCCACGGCTTGTCGGACGTCCTCGCGCAGAAGAAGCACATCAAGGGCCTCGACCGCGAGCTGGTGGCCTTGATCAGCGCCGAGTCGGCCGACATGCATCGCGCCGTCGAGGACATCTTGACTGCATCCCAGCTGCAAGCGGGGACTCTCGCCGCGGCGGCGGACATCATCTCGCTCGCCGATGCGATCGACGACGCCGTCAAGCCGATGTGGGCATCGGGGATCGATATCAAAGTCGAGTGCCCCGAAGTCTGGGTCGTGACAGACCGGGAGAAGGTGCGTCACATTCTGCGCAACCTGCTGTCCAACGCGGTGGGCCACGGTGCTGCGCCGATCTTCGTAGAAGGCAGTGAGGCTGAAGGGGTGGTCCAGTGCGCAGTGATCGATCACGGTGCGGGCTTGCCCCCGGGGCATTGGGCCGACAGCAGCGATCCCCACGGGATCGAGGGCGGATTCAAGGCCGCATCGGGAATCGGCCTCGAGGTCGCCTACAGCCTGGCGGGCCTCATCGGCGCCCGGCTGGAGCACTTCAGGGTGGATGACCAAACCCGCTTTGTCATGTCGTTCGCCGAGGATGGGGACGGCGCAGCCGGGACGGAACGAGGGCGCCGCTCGATCATCAAGAGGATTCCACGGCCGATGCGACGTCAGCCACCGCAGGAAGTCGGATTGGTCTGATGGTCGGCGTCACCGGCAGCCAACCCGGGAGACGCGTCTGCGTGGTGCTCCTCGCCTGGATGGCCCTGGCGGCGATTGGGTCGGGGTCGGCACTGGCTGCGACGACCAAGACATTTCGTGACAACTTCGACAGTGTGTCATACAGCGGCAGCAACGGGACGGACCCCTGGTCGGGCAGCTGGCTCGAGTCGGGGGAGAGTGACGGGCCGACGAACGGCCGGGTCCGGGTGGTTACACAATCCGACTGTGTCGCCGGCAGCTGTGGCCGCCTCTCCGCCGGGAGCAACACGATCGCCGGCATCCATCGCCGAGCCGACTTGTCCGGGGCGAACAGCGCAACATTGACGTTCAGCTATCAACGTACCAAGGCGGGAGGCAACGCCGGTCTGGTCCGAGTTTCCGTCTCATCGGACGGCGGCGCCTCGTGGTCGACGCTGGCGACCTACACCCTGGACGGTTCGGACGGCATCCCGCTGGTGCAGAGCTTCGGCATCACCCCGTACGCGACCGCGCAGACCCAGGTCCGCTTCCGGGTCGAGTCGACTCCCGGGCAATCCGGTACGTTCCATTTCGACAATGTCCAGATCGCCGCCGGGTTCCCCGACCCAACGACGACCACTACCTCGACGACGTCCACCACGACGACGACAACAACGACATCGGCCCCGCCGTCGACAACGACAACGACTGTGGTGTCGACAACCACATCGGGCGCGCCGTCGACAACGACAACGACTGTGGCGTCGTCGACAACCACGGAGCCATCATCCTCTACGACTGCGCCGTCGGCGCCGCCCAGCACCAGCGTCGGTATCACGGTCACGGCCACAACGCTGCTGACGGCCATGCCGGCGCCGCCGCCGCCCCTGGC
>CAMYJM010000060.1 GCA_947258635.1 uncultured Acidimicrobiaceae bacterium | reverse complement strand
ACCGCCATATGGGTGATGGCCGAGTTGCGCGCTCGCAGCACCGTCTCGGGCCTCGTTCGCAGGTTGTAGAGCGAGGGGTTCCGCAACGGCGCAGCCATGGCGGCCGCCTCGGCGATGGTGACATCCTCGAGGTCTTTGCCCCAATACTCTTGAGCGGCGGCCTGGATGCCGTAGGCGTTCTGACCGAAGAACATGGAGTTGAGATAGAACTCGAGAATCTGGTCCTTGGTGTAGCGGTCCTCGAGCTCGGCGGCGATGACGGCCTCGCAGATCTTGCGCTCGAGGGTTTGGTCTGCGGTGAGGAAGTTCTGCTTCACGACCTGCTGCGTGATTGTCGACCCCCCCTGGATGTTGCCTCCCCGAGAGATCTCGAGTGCAGCCCGCATGATCGCCACGTAGTCGATGCCGCTGTGTTCGAAGAAATCGGCGTCCTCGGCGGCGAGGATGGCATCGATCACGGTCTGGGGGACGTCGTCGAGGCTGACCGGTTGGCTGTTGCGCTCGCTCAGCTTGCCGAGGAGTACGCCGTCGGAGGTGTAGACCTCGGAGAGGCTGCCAAGCGGCGACGCCGAGTAGGGCGAGCGACGTCAGTCGCCGGCCGCGACGCTCTCTCCGTTCGACGAGATGTATGTTTTCATCCAAGGGTTGGTACCTGTCTCAAAGACGTCATGAGGGCCGGATTGGTTCCTCGTTTAGCATCAGAGGCGTTCTGCCGACGTTGGCTGCGGCCCATATCATGGGCAGCAGCGGCTCATGTTAGGTAGCGCCGGCAGTATCGCAGCGTATTGCCCGATTGGTTCCGAGAGAAGAGGAGTGAGATTGGCCACTCGAGACGACGGCGCCGAGCGGGCGGCAGCCATCGCCGGGCCCGAGGCATTGGCCGGTTGGGACCCCGGCGAGCAGCTGGGTCGGCCCGGTGCCTATCCGTACACCCGGGGACCCTATGAGTCCATGTATCGAGGGCGCCCCTGGACCATGCGCCAATACGCCGGGTTCGGTACCGCGGAGCAGACCAACGCCCGGTTTCGCGCCCTGCTCGACGCGGGGCAGACCGGCCTGTCGGTGGCTTTCGACCTGCCAACCCAAATGGGGCTCGACTCGGACGATCCGATGGCCCATGGTGAGGTCGGCAAGGTAGGCGTCGCCATCGACTCGATCGACGACATGAGGACGCTCTTTGCCGGCATCCCGCTCGGCAAAGTGACCACCTCGATGACGATCAACGCGACCGCTCCGATCTTGCTTCTGCTGTATCAGCTGGTCGCCGAGGAGCAGGGCGTCGCCCCCCAAGACATTCGGGGCACCACCCAAAACGACATCCTCAAGGAGTACATCGCCCGCGGCACCTACATCTACCCGGTGGCGCCCTCCATGCGTCTCGTCACCGATCTGCTGGCATATGCTGCGGCCGAGCTTCCCCACTGGAACACGATCTCGATCTCCGGGTATCACATCCGCGAAGCCGGCTCGACGGCGGCTCAAGAGATCGCGTTCACGATCGCCAACGGGCTCGCCTACGTTCGGGCCGCGGCCGCGGCCGGCCTCGACGTCGATGCTTTCGCCCCCCGTCTGTCCTTCTTCTGGAACTCCCACAACGACCTGCTGGAAGAGGTCGCCAAGTTCCGGGCGGCGCGGCGGCTGTGGGCCCGCTTGATGCGCCTCGATATCGGGGCCGAGAACCCGGCCTCGTGGAAAATGAGGTTCCATACGCAGACGGCCGGGTCGACCCTCACCGCACAACAGCCGCACAACAACGTGGTGCGCACGACTCTGCAGGCCCTGGCAGCCGTGCTTGGCGGAACGCAGTCGCTGCACACCAATTCCTACGACGAGGCCTTGGGCCTCCCCACGGAGGAGTCGGCTCTGCTGGCTCTGCGCACCCAACAGGTGATCGCCGCCGAGAGCGGAGTCACCCGATCCGTCGATCCGCTGGCGGGCTCCTACTACGTCGAGTCGCTGACCGATCGTCTGGAGGCCGACGCCCGCAAGCTGATCGACCAGATCGACGGCCTCGGCGGTGCGGAAGCGGCGATTGAAGCCGGGTTCCAGCAGCGCGAGATAGAAGAGGCCGCCTACGCCGCCGCCCGGGCCGTCGACTCACAGGAGTCCGTGGTCGTCGGCGTGAATGCGTACACGACCGAGGCCGAGCCGGCGATACCGGTGCTGGGCGTCGATCCGGCCCTGGAGGCGGCCCAGGTGGATCGGTTGGCCGGCCGCCGCGCCGACCGTGACGCCGCCGTCACCACCGCGCGACTCGAGGCGATCGCCACGGCCGCAGCCGGCGTCGACAACCTGCTCTACCCGATCCGAGCCGCTCTCGAAAGCGGAGCCACGTTGGGAGAGGTGTCGGGGGCGCTGCGGGGCGTCTTCGGCCGCTACCGGGGCTGAAGCCGCGAGTCGAAGTGGCTCTGGCCGCTCGTGGGTTGATCCAAAGATGGCTAGCTCGCGGTATCAGTTTTGGACCATTCTCAGGATTCCTGCTGTACGGTGCGTGACCGGCGTACTATCTTCCGCTGATACACATCAAGCCGTGACGGTCAGGCTGCCGGAGCGGTGGGGAGTCCTAGAACTAGGGGGCATCAGAGTATGCAAGAAAGCCACGATTCGTCCAGCGCGAGCAGGCGCGATTTCCTCAAGAAGGCAGGCGCAGTCGCCTGGGTCGTACCGACGATGCAGATCGTCAACATGGCCTCGGCGGGCGCGGTCGGCCATACGGGCGGGTCGGTGGTAACGACCCCGCCCCCCACGACGCGGCCGCCGGAGTGTGTCACGTACAAGGTATGCCGCATCAAGGCGGATTACGAAGGTCGCTGGCACTGGGACAGCGGCGTCGGTCGTAACGACTGCATCCAGGACGGGGACTGGGAGCGGTGCGACAACTCCATGGTGGGCGCCATCATCTCGGGCGACGACCGCAGAGCGACGGTCCACGTGCCCAAGGACTGTGAGATCATGCGCGCCGCCCACAAGGCCGGCCAGGATTGTTGGCCTGCGGAGATCTCCGCTGACAAGACGATGGCCACGTTCTCGGCCATGCCGAAGGACATCTCACATGTCGAGCTCGTCGTGAAGTGCTGCGTCGAGTACAGCGGAGGCCTGTAGGCACAGTCGACTACCAATCAACCTAGACGAAGAGCTGAAGGCGCCCTGCAGGGCGCCTTCAGCGCGTTGTGCACCCGGCGGCCGGTGCGCCGCTAGACCAGCCCGGCCTCCCGGAAGCTGGCGATGATCTCGGCGACGTCGGCGTGCAACTCGCCGGCGTCGACTCCGTATCGTTGGGCCAAGGTAGCGGCGATCCCCGAGGCAGTATCGGTGCCGTCGGCCAGCTCCCAGACCTCCCGGGCACTGCGGTTGAGGGTGAAGTAGCCCTCGTTGGCCGGATTGAAGACAATGAGGTCGTCGTCGACGGCCTGTTCGAGCACGCCGGGGGCGCGGGGCCCTACCAGTGGTTCTTTGACATTCACGTCCCGATTGTATGCAGGCTGCTCGCGAAACGTGCCTGGGGCGAGTGACTAGCTACCCCTAGCCCGGATGGGTGGACATTGTCGTAGTCCACGACAGCTGGCAGAATCGTTCTAGCCCGACAGTTGCGTCGGGGAGCGCTACCCAAGGGGAAAAGGGGCACACAAGTGCGCGTAGTCGGCGGGAGGCCACAAGCTTCGGAGCTCTTCGAATCCACCGCGGTCGAGGCCGTCCAGGTCGTCGTTGTCGACGACCACGTGCTCATCGGCCGGCTGGTGGTCGGCCTGCTCGAGCGTGCCGGGTACTCGGCCGCCCACGTTTTCGAGGAAACGGTCGACGAGACCTGGGCCGGCGTCGCCGAGCTGGTTCCGCAAATCCTCCTGCTCGACTTCGACCTCGGACCTGGGCACAGCTCCGCGGAGATCCTGCAGCGGGCGGTGGATGCCGGTGTCGTCGTCGCCGGGTTCACCGGCTCGGACGACCGGCTCGAACACGCCTCGTTTCTCGAACTCGGGGCCGCTGTCGTCGTGGGGAAGGGATGCGGGCCGGCGGACCTGGTCGCGGTCGTTGAGCTGGCACTCGCCGGCGAAGAGTTGATGTCGCCGAACGAACGCCACGCCACGCTGGCTCGTCTCCGCAGGCACCGGGCCGGGCGGAGCCGCACGCTGGCGCTCTTCGCCACCCTCACCGGGCGTGAGGAAGAGACATTGCGCCTGATAACCGAAGGCCACGGGGCCGCCGACATCGCGGGAATCTGGGAGGTGGCGCTACCCACCGTGCGTTCCCATATTCGGGCGATTCTCGCGAAGCTCGGAGTGTCTTCGCAGCTCCAGGCCGCCGCCATGGCGCGCGACTCCGGGTGGTACGACGATATGGCAGCGACGTCCGGCTCATCAATATTGACGATGCCCGATGTGGTGGAAGCGGGCACAATTGCCCGGCGGAGTCGATCCCAGGGTTAGGGATCGGCTGGGGAAGGTAGACAGTGAGGCTAGGCAAGACGTCTTGGGGCGGAGATCGTGTCACGCCGTCGCCACGTGCGGACCGATCACAGGGCGAGTGGGGCGCGGCTCTGATCGAATCTGCCATCGTGCTGCCGTTGTTCGCCGACGTGGATGAGAACGCGGAGGTGGAAACGGACCCGGGAGCCTCGCCCCCGCATACATGCGATGCGCAGACGTGGGAGAATGACGTCCTCAACAAGATCGTGCCGATACCGTGGTTTGACGACCTCGACGACGGCGGGAGCAGCGGGGAGTTCCACGTAGCCGGGTTCGGGGCGTTCTACGTCACCGGATACAACTTCGGCGGGCAGTTCAAGGCACCGCACAAAATCGACCATACACCGGGCAGATCCGGTGCCCGGAAGGCTAATTTGTCAAGACAACATCCACGGACGGGGACCTCGGTGGGACGAACCGCGGACTGGTCGTCGTCAAGTTCACGAAGTAGAAAGCAACGGGGGTAGGACGTTGAATCGACGAGTACTAGGAGTGGTAGCTGCCATCTTGCTGGCGGCCGTCGGCACGTGGGTACTGGTCCAGTACGTCTCACAGGCAGACGAACGCGCCATCGAAGACCAGGAAGTGGTGCCGGTGCTCGTTGTCGAGGTGGCCATTCCCCAGGGAACACCCGTTGCAGAGGCGGCTGCATCGATATCCACCAAGCTCATCCCGACGGCTGTCCGGGTGCCGAGTGCGCTGGCGAGCCTCGACTCCGTGAGAGGCCTTGTGGCCGCGGTCGACTTGCTCCCCGGAGAGCAGGTTGTGGCCGGCCGATTTGTTGCTGCCGAAGAGCTGGTGGCGGCGGCCCGGTCGATCGAGGTGCCCGCCGGGCTCCTCGAGTTGACGGTCGCGCTCACACCGGAGCGCAGCGTGGGCGGGAGCTTGCAGCCCGGTGACCTGGTAGCCGTGATCTCGTCATTCGATCCCTTCACGCTGGATGCGGTCGAGCCCGAGAACGAGCAAGATCTCAACTCGTTCCTCAACAACGAGCAACAGACAGAAACGATCACGCTGAGTACACCGAACTCGACCGGGATCACCGTGCACAAGGCCCTCGTGACGAGGGTACAGGTCGCCCAGGCGCGAGAAGAGGCGGCCGGTCTCGCCAACGAGGACGTTGCCCCGCAGGGATCTCTGCTCGTGTCGCTGGCCGTGCAGACGACCGACTTGGAGCAGATCGTCTTCACGGCTGAGTACGGGTCAATGTGGCTGGCACGCGAACAAGAGGACAGTGCGGAAGAAGATCCGGTGCTCATCATCACGAGGGCGAACGTTTACCGATGACACGCATACTCCTCGCTACCAACAGCGAACAGTTCGAGAACGGTGTCCGCGAGGCCCTCGAGTATGAGGGTGCCTTGCGCTGGTGGGACGATGATCTGGCGGCCGGCGTCGACCTGGAGAGTCTGGCGAAAGAGCTGACGTCGACCGGCGCCGGGGTCATCTCGATTGGCCCGGGCGTCCGCCCCGAGACGGCGATCGAGATCGCCGACCATGTCGACAAGATCCACCCCGAGATCAGCGTTATCGTCGTCGGCTCGCTCGACGCCAAGTTGTGGGAGCGCGCGCTACGGGCCGGAGTGCGCGACGTCGTATCGCACAAGGCCGACGCCGAAGAGATTCGCCAGGTGTTCTGGCGGGCCGCAGAAGCGACCATCCTGGCTCGGGCCAATCTGATGCCGGATATCTCCGAATCGGCGAAGAAGGCGGCGCGGGGCCGGGTGATCGCGGTCGTGGCGCCGAAGGGCGGTTCGGGCAAGACCGCCCTTTCGGTGAATGTGGCGGTGGCCCTGGCCCAACGGCATCCGGGAAAGGTCTCGCTTCTGGATCTCGACCTTCTGTTCGGGGACGTCACCAACGCCCTGCTGCTTAACCCGGAGCATTCGATCGCAGACGCCATTGATGCCCACCAACTCGACTCGACCCTTCTCAAAGTCCTTCTGACGCGGCGCCAGCGCGATCTATTCGTGCTGACGGCACCCGACTCGCCGGCTCTCGGCGAGATGGTCACCAACGACCTGGTCGGGTCCGCTATCGACGGGTTGTCGTCCCAATTCGAGTACGTGGTCGTTGATACCGCCGCCGGACTCTCCGAGGTGGCGCTGGCCGCCATCGAGAAATCAGATGACATTGTGTTCATCTGCGACATGTCGGTGGCTGCGGTTCGCGGACTGCACAAGGTGATGTCGGCGCTGCACACCCTCGAGATGCTCAGAGAGAAGAAGCGCCATTTCGTGTTGAACCGGTCCGACAGCAAGGTGGGAATCAGCATCTCCGACGTCGAGTCGTCGGTGGGGATGCCGGTCGATGTTCGGATTCCGAGCTCGCGCCTCGTGCCTCGTTCGATGAACGAGGGTATGCCGTTGATCGAGTCCGCACCAAAATCGCCCGTAGCCAGAGCATTCATCGAGGTAGCCGACATCTTCTCTCCGTTGGACGGCTCCGGACCGGCAGCCAAAGCCAGGAGGTGGCGTCAATGAAGTTGAACGAGCGACTACGGCAGGCCGAGGCTACGGCCAAACGCAGTGATGACGGCAAGCAGGTCAAGGATCCCTTGAGCGCCATTCGCGCCCGGGCCCAAGTCGCTCTCTTCGCCAAGGTCGGCTCGCGCATCAACGACGCGTCGATCTCGGAAGAGGAATTGGCGATGTTCGTCGCCGACGAGTTGCGCAAGGTCCTCGACGACGAGACGGCGCCCCTCAGCCTCCAGGAGCGAAAGACGCTGGCCCAGCAGCTGCGCGATGACCTGCTCGGCTACGGCCCGCTACAGCCGCTGTTAGACGACGCAACGATCACTGAGATCATGGTCAACGGCCAGAATCCGATCTACATCGAGCGTGATGGCAAGATCATCGAAACGGATATTCGTTTCGCTTCCACAACCCACCTGCGCCGGGTCATCGACCGTATCGTCGCCCAGGTGGGGCGGCGCATCGACGAGTCCTCTCCCATGGTCGACGCCAGGCTCCCCGACGGCTCCCGAGTGAACGCGATCATCCCGCCGTTGGCGGTCGATGGGGCCGTGCTGACGATTCGGCTGTTCGCCAAGGACCCCTTCACGATGAGTGATCTCATCGGGATCGGCACGCTGACCGAGTCGACGGCTGAGTTCTTGCGGGCATCTGTCGAGGGTCGCCTCAACATCGTCGTCAGCGGCGGCACCGGCACCGGCAAGACGACGCTCCTGAACGCGCTGTCGTCCTACATCCCTGAGGACCAACGGATCATCACGATCGAGGACGCCGTCGAGCTGCAGTTGCAGCAGAAGCACACCATAAGGCTCGAAGCACGACCGGCCAACGTCGAGGGGCGTGGTCAGGTTTCGATTCGTGACCTGGTACGCAACTCGCTGCGAATGCGCCCCGACCGCATCATCGTCGGAGAGTCCCGCAGCGGCGAGGCGCTCGACATGCTCCAGGCCATGAACACGGGTCATGAAGGGTCGCTGTCGACCGTTCACGCCAACAGCCCGCGAGATGCGATCGCCCGACTCGAGACGATGGTGCTGATGGCCGGTGTCGAGCTGCCGGACAGGGCGGTTCGGGAGCAAGTCGCCGCGGCACTCCACCTGATCGTGCACCTCACCCGGATGCCGGACGGCTCCCGGCATGTGACCAATATCACAGAGGTCGTCGGCATGGAAGGCCCCACGGTCACGCTGCAAGACGTGTATGTCTACGACTATCGCGGGGGCGACGAGAACGGCAGCGGCGGCGTATTGCGCCCCACGGGGATCAGGCCCCAATTCACGGACAAGCTCGAGGCGCTCGGGTTGGAGTTGCCCGCCAACCTGTTCGGTGATCCGGAGGAGCGGCGCCGCGCACTCATGAAAGCGAAGCGGTGAAGAGAAGGATCATCAGCCTGGGGCTGCTCGCGGTCCTGATGGCCGCCGGGCCGGCGCGGGCTCAAGAGGCCGAAGGTCCCGAGCTGCGGATCGACGATCTCGACGAGTCGGATTTCCCGTCGGTGGTGCTCACCGTGACGGTGCCGGCAGAGATGAACGGCCTTGACTTGCTGCCCGGCAACTTCTTCGTCGCGGAAGGGGACCAGCCGGTGGCGGTCCAAGTCGAACAGCTGCCGGCCGCGGAACTGGAAGTGGCCCTGGTGATGGACATCTCGGGCAGCATGGCGGGAGAGCCGATTCGGTCGGCTAAGGCCGCGGTCACCGGCTTCGTCGAAGCGATGCCTCCTGATGTCGAGTTGGCTCTGATCCGGTTCGGGGATGTCGCAGAGCTCATGGTGCCCTTCACGGTGGAACGCGATCCGATCATCTCGGGGATCGACGGGCTGAGTGCCAACGACAACGCCACTGCCCTCTATGACGGGCTCCTGGAGGCGGTCGCCAGCTTCGGGGCCCCTGAAGGAAAACGGCGGACCATCGTTCTGCTCACAGACGGCGCCGATTCGGGCCGCGGGGCTGAGCTCGACGACGCCCTGGTAGGGCTCATCGGTTCGGGGGCCAGATTGCTGATAGTGGAGCTGGATAGCCCCCTGGTAGATCGCACGACGCTCAGCCGGCTGGAAGCTGCGACCGGCGGCACCCTGGTGGCGGCCTCGGACCCTGATGCTCTCGAGGGCATCTACGACGAGGTGGCGTCGGATCTGATCAACCAGTACCGGCTCAGATTCGAATCGTCGGCGGACGGGCCGACAGAGTTGGTGGTTGCGGTGCGGACCGCAGATATCACGGCGCAAGGCGTCACCGTGGCCCGTTTCCCGGTGGCGCCGCCGGTCACGGAGTCGTCGGTGACTTCCACCGCCGTCCCCGCCACCACGGAGGCGCCCGCCGCCGTGGCCGCACCGCCGCCGGTGCCGGTCGAGGTGAGTGTGCCCTGGATCTCGACGACACCCGGTCACTTGCTCGGAGCGAGCGCGGGCTTCATCGCGGCACCGCTCCTCCTGCTGGTCCTCATGCCCACCCGGAAAAGCGCGCTGGCGGCGCTGGGAACGCTGAGCGGCGTGGCCGGTCGGGTCCAGAACCCCGGCAGGCTGAGTGCGCTCACGAACAAGGCGACGCTGTTTGCCGAGGAAGCGATCCGGCGTGGCAGGGCGGAGTCGGGGCTGCGCCTGAAACTCGACCAGGCCGGGCTCAAGCTACGTGAAGGTGAGTTCCTGTTGCTCGTGTTCGCGGCCGCCCTCGTGGCGGTGGTTGCCTCATGGCTCTTTGCGGGCGTTTTCGCCGCCATCGCCGCTGGTGGGCTAATAGTTCTGCTGGCGTGGTCGATTCTCGGCTCCCTCGGAACACGGCGGGCCAACAAGTTCCGAGCTCAGTTGCCCGATTCGCTCCAGCTGATCACCGGCAGTCTGCGTGCCGGATTTGGCCTCAACCAGGCGATTACGGCAGTGGCCGACGAGCTCGAGTCACCCGCCGGCGAAGAATATGCCCGGGTCCAGCTCGAGGTTCACCTTGGCCGCGAAGTCGAGGACGCCCTGCGGTCCATGGCGCTGCGCGTCCAGTCGGAGGATCTCCCGTGGGTGGCCGAAGCGATCGAGATTCACCGCGAGATCGGCGGCGATGTGGCCGACCTGCTCGACCAGATCGCCGGCACGGTTCGTGAGCGCGAGAGAGTTCGCGGCCAGATCCAAGTACTGAGCGCCGAAGGAAGGATCTCGGGTGTGGTCCTTGTGGCGCTTCCGTTCGGAATCGCAGGCATCACTTTCCTCACTTCGCCCGACTACCTGACAGAGCTGACGAGTACGACCGTCGGCCAGATCTTGTTGGCCGGCGGGGCCGTGGCGATGATCATGGGGATCTTCTGGATCCGGCGGATAGTCAGGCTGGAATTCTGATGGGATCCCTGCCGATTTACGTACTCCTCGCCGCCGCGGCGGTCGCCATCTCGATTCCGCTGGTGGTCATCGCCGTGGGATCGAGCACCGCCGGAGCGTTCGAGCGCCGTCGGG
>CAMYJM010000059.1 GCA_947258635.1 uncultured Acidimicrobiaceae bacterium | reverse complement strand
CTATCGACGGCACACCGAGAGTGAGGAGTACTAGGCACATCCTAAACTCAGCTTGCGTCGTCCCGATGCCGACCGCCTCATCTTTACGAATCACCATCAGGCGAAGTGCCTCGAATTCGACACGGTCTTCATATGCGATGCAGTCGAAGGGGTGTTTCCCGATCTGCGCCCGCGCGACTCGTTATTGGGAGTGCGCCACCGGATGGACCACCTGCCCAGCGATCCGGCCGACTACACCGCCTTCCGCCTGCAGGAGGAGCGCCGCCTCGCGTACACCGCCATGACGCGGGCGCGGGCCCGGGTCGTGTGGACCGCGACCTCGGTGGGGTCCGAGGCCGGGCGCGGCGTGCCCAGTCGGTTTCTGCCGCTGGTCGGCGGCGTGGCGACACTCCACGAGCTGGCCACGAGCCCGCCGGAGCGCGGCCGGCCGGTCTCGCCCCGGGAGGCCGAGGCTGGGTTGCGCAGGCTGGCGAGCGATCCCACGGCCCCGGCGCCGCGCCGCCTCGCCGCCGTCGCCGCGCTTGCCGCCGGACCGCGCTGGAGGATGCGCGACCCGGTCCGTCACGCCGGGATCGCCGGCCGGGGTCGGGCAACCGGACTCAACGGCAGCGAGCTCCGCCTGTCCCCCAGCGAGGCCGACGGCTACGCCCGCTGCCCCCGCCGCTACGCCATCGAGCGCAAGCTCAACCAGGCGGGCGACTCGATCTATGCCCGGTTTGGCAGCGTGGTTCACGAAGTGCTCGATCAGGTCGAGTCGGAGGCTATGGCGCAGGGGAAGCGGCATGCGGACTACCCGACGGCCGTGCAGCGACTCGACAAGATCATGGACCCGGGCGATTTCGGCGGCGAGCCGTTCGCCGCGGCCTGGCGAGCGCGGGCTCGCGAAGGTCTTGCCCGGCTCTACAACATGTGGCCGTCGACGGCGACCCCGGTCGCCATCGAACAGCGAGTCTCGTTTGACCTCGGCGACGTCACTTGGCGGGGACGCATCGACCGGATCGAGCGGGATGCCGCGGGTGTCCGGATCGTCGACTACAAGACCTCGAAGACCCCGGTCCAACTCACGGAGGCGGCGGAGTCGCTGCAACTCGGCTTCTACGCGCTGGCGGCCGGGGCCGATGCCGAGCTCGGTAAGCACGGCGAGCCGGTGGCCGCCGAGTTCTGGTACCCACTGGTAGCGGCCCAGAAGAGTCTCACGACCCGCGCCCTCGACATGCACAACCTGCCCGCTCTGGGGCGGCGGCTCATCGAGCTCGGGGAGGCGATAGCGGCCGAGAGCTGGGACCCGGCCCCCGGCGACTGGTGCGAGCGCTGCCCCTTCGCATCGTCGTGCCCGGCGCGACCAGAGGGCGGGGACCAGTTCGCATGACGTTTTCGCCTTCGCCCGAGCAGCGGCGCATCATCGATTTCCCCACCGACCGGCCGCTGCGGGTCGCCGCCGGCGCCGGCACCGGCAAGACCACGACGATCGTCCTGCGTTTGCAGGAGGCAATCGAGTCGGGAACAACACCAGAGCAGGCGCTAGGGCTGACGTTCACGAACAAGGCGGCAGAAGAGCTCAGCGATCGTCTTCGCGAAGCTCTCCCGGAGCTGGCCGCAGAAGGCCGCGAGGTCGAGGTGACCACGTACCACGGCTTCGCCTATGGGCTGCTGCGCGAGTTCGGGGCATACGTCGGCGTCGAGCGCGACGTCCGCTTGATCAGCCCGGGCTACGTCCGAGAGCTGATCCACCAGGAGCTGGCAACTGGCGCCGCCTACCGGCATCTGGATCTAACGGCGCCGCCGCAACGGGTGAACGAAACCGCCAAGTTGATGCGCCAGTTGGCGGACAACCTCAAGACCCCCGAAGAGCTGATCGACGAGCCGTGCCCCGATACCTCGGTCGCCGCCAAGCGCTGGGAGCTGGCCCACATCGCCCATCGAGTGCAGACGACCAAGGAGCGCCTGGGAGTGGTCGACTACGGAGATCTCGTCCGTTTGGTCCATCGCCTCTTGGGTGAGCACCCAGCTGTGGCGGCCCGCATTGCTGCCCGCTACCGCATAGTGCTCCTCGACGAGTACCAGGACACCGATCCGGCGCAGCGCGAGATGCTCCGCCGGCTGTTCGCAGGGGGGTTCCCGCTGACGGCCGTCGGCGATGCCGACCAGACGATCTACGAATGGCGGGGGGCCTCACTCGCCAATTTCACGGACTTCCCGATCCACTTCCCCGAGTCGTCGGGCGGCGCCGCCGCGACGCTGCCGCTCTCGACCAACCGCCGCTCGGCACCGCCCATCCTCGAGCTGGCCAACTCGGTCCGGGCCATGCTCTCTGGGCCCGCGGAATTCGATCCCCTGGTCCCGGCCGCCGTACTGCCCGGAGGGGTCACCGTCTCTCGCTTTCACTCCGCCGCCGACGAAGCGGTGGCGATGGCCCAGGAGGTGCGCCGGCTGGTGGAAGAGGAGGGCACCCGGTGGCGGGACATCGCCATCCTGTTTCGCAAGAATGCCCACATCCCGTTCGAGGTGGCCGCCCTCGGGGGCCTTCTCTCCGTCCCCGCAGTCGCCGACCTCAGAGCCTGGCTCCAGATCTTGGGCGACCCGGCACACGCTCCGAGCCTGCTGCGTGTGCTGCTCGGCGGGGCGTATCGCCTGGGGTTGGGCGACCTCAAACCGGTCACGGACTGGGCGCGGCCGCACCGAAGTGGCGACGGCGAGGACGCTCCGGGGCGCCCCCTGCTGGAGGCCGTCGATGAGCTCGATGCGATCGTCGGGCTCAGCGACGAAGCCCGTTCCCGATTGGGGCGATTCGGCGCCAGCTACCGCAGACTGCTGGTGGCGGCTCAGGGACTGAGCCTGGTCGAGTTGGCCCGCCACGTCCTCGACGAGACGGAAGCCTGGGCCGAGATCGACGCGCTCGCGCCCAACGCTTCGCTCACCGCCCGCCTCAACCTCTACCGGGTCCTCGACCTCGCCGAGGAATGGAGCCCGCTGCAGGGCCGACCGTCGCTCGGGGCCTTCCTCGGCTACTTGGAGACACTCGACGAGGACGCCGCATCCCAAGAACTCGACACGGCGCGCGTCGGGGGCGAGAACGTCGTGGCGCTGCTCACCATCCATCGCGCCAAAGGGCTCGAGTGGGAGAACGTCTTTCTCCCGGCCGTCGTCAAGGGCACCCTCCCGGCGGGCTACCGCGGTGGCGACAACCCGCTGACGTCCCCGGCGGCGCTCCCCTACGAGCTGCGCCTGGATCGAGATTCGCTGCCGCCTCTCGGCGGCAACCCGCGCGCCGACGGCGTCCTTCTCAAGGAGCGCCACACCCACCAGGAGATCCGCACGGCATACGTCGGCATAACCAGGGCAAAACGCCGGCTGTACATCTCGGGGGCTCACTGGTACACCGAGAAACGGCCCAAAGAGACGAGCCCGATCATGGAGGCCGCCCTGCGATTGCCGGACGTGATTGTCGCCACGATGGTCGCCGACCCGGGCTCGGCCCCGGGCCTGCTGCGCCTGGAGACACCGGCCGGCGCCCCCGATCCGGTATTCAGCCGAGGCTGGCAGGGGGCGCTCCGAGAGGAGATCGACAACCCCGGGGCAATGCGGCGCCTCGCGGCAGACACCACGGCATACGATGTAGCCGTGGACCAAACGGAGCTGATGCTCAATTCACTGCCGCAGCCGGCCGAGGTCACGGAAGACGATCTGCTCCCGGCGACCTCGGTCACCGGCCTGGTGACGCTGACCGGGTGCCCGCAGCGCTTCTTCTGGTCCGAGATCGATCCGCTACCGCGCCGCAGCAGCCGGGCAATGCGCCGCGGTGTCGAACTCCACCGCATGATCGAGATGCACGCCCTCGGGCAGATCCCACTGTGGGAGGCCACCGAAGCCCTCTACGACGCCGTCGCCGATGAGGCTCCCGCCGAGGCGGCCCGTCCGTTCGACACGTTCCTCACGACCCGGTTCGCCGAGCGCCGCGCCCGGTTTGTCGAGGTGCCGATCGACCTGGCACTCGGCGGGGGGCGCATCCGGGGCCGCATCGATGCCGTGTACGAGGACGCTCCCGGCGTATGGGAGATCGTCGACTGGAAGTCCGGGGCCCTGACGGCCGACCCGACCCGGGTCATCCAGCTCCAGGCATACGCCGTGGCGGCATCCCAAGGGCTGATCGGCGACCGGACCCCGGAGTCGCTCCGGGTGACGTTCTGTTTCCTCGGCGGGCCGGCGGCCGAGGAGGTGACCCACGAGGTCACTCCCGAATGGCTCGAACAGGCCGGAAGGGATCTCGAAGCGGCGCTGGTGACGGCCGCAGGGCCCGACTACCCGCAACAGCCTGGTCCGCGCTGCCGCAGCTGTGACTTCAGCCGGTTCTGCGATTCCGGCAAAGCATGGTTGGCAGAACAGGGCTAATCAGGGTCGAATTACTCTATTACTAGAGCTACTCTAACTTTATAGTGTCTATATGTTTTGGGGTAGCCAATGACAGGCCTGCGAGAGCAGAAGAAGGCACAGACCCGCGCCGCGATCACCACCGAGGCCGGCCGCCTGTTCACCACTCAGGGATTCCAGGCCACCACGATGGACGAGATCGCCGCGGCCGCCGGGGTGTCTCCCGCCACGCTGTACAACTACTTCGGCACCAAGAACAGCGTGCTGCTGGCTCATATTGAAACGACGGTCGGCGACATGATCGAAGCCGGTTCTGCCGTGCTGGCGGATCCGCCGGCGGATGTCGTGGAAGCAGTCCAGTCGCTGATGGCAGTCGTTATGGATCACTTCATTGCCCTCGACCGTGAGCTTCTGCGCGAGGTCTTCGCGGCCGGTTTTGGACCGTCCAGCGACGTCCTACCCGAGCTCATCCGCCTCGACCTCCTGGTGGCCGACCAGCTGGGGCAGCTCCTACAGCGTTTCGATTCTCCGCGGGGCCTTGCCCCCGAGATCGAGGTCGACGAGGCGGTCATCACGATCTACTCGGCCATGGTCACCCAACTCGTCATGTACGTATCGATGGAAGAAATGACAGTGGCGGCAGCCCAACGGGGTGTTGCCCGGCAAATCGAAATCATGTTCTCGGGCCTCCGGGCCCGCGAAAGGTAAGAACCATGGCCGTATCTCTCAACAGCGTCTGGAAGACCTACGGAGAGGGCGCGACCGCCGTCCACGCCCTCGCCGGCGTCGACGCGGAGATCCCCTCCGGTGAGTTCACCGTGATCCTCGGGCCGAGCGGGTCGGGCAAGACGACGATGCTGAACCTCATCGGGGGCATCGACGACGTCACCTCCGGCGACCTCTTTGTCGAAGACCTGAATCTCACCGGGCTGACCTCCGACGAGCGCACGGCGTATCGCCGTTCCACGGTCGGCTTCGTCTTCCAGTTCTTCAACCTCATCCCCACCCTGACCGCGCTCGAGAACGTCGAGCTGGTCACCAGCCTCACCATGGGCAACGGCGCCGAACGAGCCGCCGCGGTCCTCGAGCACGTCGGTCTCGCCGAGCGTCTCGACCACTTCCCCGCCATGCTGTCGGGCGGCGAGCAACAGCGAGTGGCGATCGCCCGGGCGCTGGCCAAGTCGCCGCCGGTGCTGCTGTGTGACGAGCCGACCGGCGAACTCGACTTCGAGACCGGTCGGCTCATCCTCGACCTGCTCCGCCGAGTCAACCGGGAAGAGAACCAGACGGTGCTGTTGGTGACTCACAATGCCGCCATCGGCGACATGGCCGATCGGGTGCTGCGACTCCGCTCGGGCTCGATCGTCGAGGACCGCCACAACGCCAATCCGATCGAGGCCGGGGAGCTGACCTGGTGACCCCGCTCCACCACAAGCTGCTGCGGGATATCCGCGCCCAGCGGGCCCAGTTCATCGCGGTGATAGTGACCATCTTTCTGGGCGTGACGCTCTTCGCCGCCTCCTACGACTCGTATCAGAACCTGGCGGCTTCCTACGAGAGCACATTCACCGAGTTCCGTTTCGCCAACGTCACCATGTCCGGCGGCGACGTGGCCGGGTTCGCCGACGTGGCCCGCCAAGAGCCCGGGGTGGATTCCGTCGAGTTGCGAACCGTCGGCGACGTGCCGCTGCAGATGGGAGGCCTCAAGCTGCTCGGGCGGGTCGTCGGCATGCCGCCCGATGCCCAGCCGTCGGTCAACCAGGTTCGAATCGCCGACGGCAGCTATCTGGCGGCGAGCGATACGGACACGGCACTCGCCGAAGAGCACATGGCGGACCACTTCAAACTAGCCCCCGGCAGCACATTCGAGGTTCTCGGACCCACCGGCTGGCAGACCATGGCCGTCGGCGGTGTCGCCTCATCACCCGAGTACATCTGGCCGGCCCGCAACCGCCAGGAGCTCCTCACTTCTCCCGACAATTTCGCGGTGGTGTTCGTCCCCGAGCGACTGGCGCAAGTGATCGTGGGCACCGACGGCCCCAATGAGGCGATCGTCTACTACATCGATGGAGTAGAGGACGAAGCCCTCACCGACCTACTCCTCGCCGAGGCTGCCAGCCGGGGAGCCACGGTGAGCTTCGCCCGCGACGACCAGCCGTCGAACGCCGCCCTGTCGGAGGATCTCAAGGGATTTGAGGAACTCGCCCTGTTCTTTCCCATGCTGTTCCTGGCCGCGGCCGGGATGGCGACGTATGTGATGATCGGTCGCCTGGTCCACGCCCAGCGACCCCAGATCGGCGTGCTCCTCGCTAATGGGTTCACCCGCCGCCAGGTTCTGTCCCACTACCTCGGCTACGGAGTGATTCCGGGGCTCATCGGCGCCATTCCGGGCGCAGTGGCCGGGGTGGTGCTGGCCCGGGTCATCACCGGCTTCTACACCGAGATGTTGTCGGTCCCGTCCACTCTGATCCGGTTCTATCCGGCCACCCTCCTCGCCGGCGTGGCGTTTGGCCTGGTGGCCAGCATCCTGGCGGCCATCGGCCCGGCACTGCTGGCATCCCGGATTGCCCCCGCCGAGGCAATGCGAGGGTCCGCCCCGGCCGGTCGGGGCCGTCCCAGCATTGTGGAGCGAATCGTGCCGTCGCTGCGTCGTCTCCCTGTCCCGTGGCGGATGGCGCTGCGCGGGATCGAGCGCAACCCGCGACGCACGCTGTTCACCGTGCTCGGCGTGGTGCTGTCTCTCACGCTCGTCTTGGTCTCGTGGGGAATGCTCGACACCATCGTCAACCTTATGGACAAGCAGTTCGTCCAGATCCAGCAGGAAGACGCCACCGTGTACTTCGCCGGGCCGGTCGGAACCGACGACGTTCTCGCGCTGCAGGAGGTCCCCGGGATTGCTGCGGCCGAGTCCGTATTGCAGACCCCCGTGGTGCTCGTCGGCGACGACCGCTACGAATCCATCTTGACCACGTTTGACTCCGGCACGGCGATGCATCGCTTCTTCGGCGATGATGGGAGAGAGCGACCTCTGCCCGACGACGGGCTCCTCCTCGGGGGCGCCATGAAGGGCATTCTGGGCGTCTCCGCGGGTGACTCGGTGCAGCTCAGCGTGTCCGGCTATGCAACGGAGGCTCGCGTCGCCGGTTTCATCGACGAGCCGCTCGGAACCGCCGCCTATGCATCCCGCACCTACGTCGAGACCGTGGTCGGCGCCACCCTGCCGGCGACGTCCGCTCTCATCCGCTACGACGAAGGTGCCGTAGTCGACGAGGTGCGAGCCGGGCTGGTCGAGATGGACGGCGTGGCCGCCTTCGAGGACGCCAATGCGCTCTACGACACCGCCCAGAAGTACATGATCTTCTTCTACTTATTCGTCGGGGTCATGCTGCTCTTCGGCGGAGCCATGGCGTTCGCCCTGATCTTCAGCGCCATGTCCGTGAATATCGCCGAACGCACCCGCGAAGTGGCAACACTCCTGGCGGTTGGAACCGAACGGCACCAGATCAGCCGAATGATCACCGCGGAGAACATGATGGTGGCCCTCTTCGGCATCCCGTTGGGCCTGGGGTTCGGCTACCTGGCCGCCAAACAAGCGATGGCCTCCTTCGAGAGCGATCTGTTCGCTTTCGACCTGTACATCCGGCCCAGCACGCTGGTCGTCTCTGCGCTGGCGATCCTGGTAGTGGCCTTGCTCTCACAATGGCCCGGCCTGCGAGCCATCGGCCACCTCGACATCGCCAAGATCGTCAAGGAACGTTCGTTGTAGGAGCCGGCAACCGCCCGCAGATGTCCCGGCTGCGCGGTGGCGCCGCGCGGGGACTCCCCGTACGATCACAACCCGATGGATCCCGAGGAAGCCGCGGCGCCGACGCGACGGCAGCGCTGGACAGCCCTCGCCGGACTACCGGCGGTGGTGCTCGCATTTCCCATCGCGCTCGTTGTCTTTGGCAGAGCGGCGCTCCCATGGCTGCTCATCGGCGGTGGCCTCGTGCTGACGGTCCTGATCGCCGGTTTCGCCGGGCGAGCCGTGATTGCCCGACGCTTCCCGATCATGGTGTTCAGTCTCGATGACCTCTCGGGGCCAGCCGGCCAGATCGAGGCCGCCAAGGCACGCCTCGCCGCCGGGGACCATGCGGCGTTCACCATCAATGCCATCCGGGCCGCCACAGAGCCTGAGGCGAACGGTCAGATCTGGATCCAAGCCGCCAAGTCCGGCGCCATCCAGATGACGAGAATCGAGCTGAGCTACGACTGGTCGATTGAGCCGGCGGAGCAACCGGCGCTGGCTCCGCTGTTGAGCGACGGTTGGGAGATCACCCAATGGGAACCCAATCATTGGGTTCTCCTCGACTGTCCCGGCGACACATCCGCTGCCGAGGCGGTCCGGCTCGTAGCGGACACCCTCAACCGGCTCTTCGATATTCCGGTCTCTTCGCCATGGACGTTTCGGGCCTTTGCCTGACCTTCGTCGGCCGGAGAATCGCGTCTGACCCACGCGAGGAGAGGCGCTAGAGCACCCGGCCGTCGGCAACTTCGAGGACGAGCGTCACCGGGCCGTCATTGGTCAGCCATACCACCATTTCGGCTCCGAAGCTGCCGGTGGACGTCGGCACGCCGTGCTCGTCGAGGGCGGAGACGACCGCCGTGACCAGTGGCTCGGCGATCTCCGGTGGAGCGGCGCCGACGAAGCTGGGGCGCCGTCCCCGGCGGGTGTCACCGAATAGGGTGAACTGGCTGATGGCGAGCACGCCGCCGCCGACGTCGATCACCGACCGGTTCATCTTGCCATCGTCGTCTCGGAAGATCCGCAGCCCGGCCAGCTTGGCCGCCAGCGCCCGAGCATCTTCGACTGTGTCGGTGGGGGCGACGCCGACGAGGACCGCCAATCCATGTCCAATGGCACCGACGATCTCGCCGCCGACTTCTACCCGGGCCTGGGCGACCCTTTGGACCACAGCGCGCATGTCACTCCACCGCCAGGCCGAGGGCTTCGAGGAACAGAGTCACCACGATGCCCGCGATGAGGACCCCGACGAAGATGAGCGGCAGCGCCCGCCTCTTGGAAACACCGAAGACGACCGCCGCCAGCGAGCCGCTCCAAGCCCCCGTGACCGGCAGTGGGATGGCGACAAAGGTGATGAGGGCAAAGTCGCGCAGCTTCTCGAAGCGAGAGCTGTGGCGGGTGTGGGTGCGGTCTTGGAGCCGCACCATGAGGCGGTGGATCCACGGCCAGTGATCCTCGGCCCAGGCGACGAACCCGGGAAACAGCCAGAGGATGATCGGGACCGGGATCATGTTGCCGATCACCGACCAGACGTAGGCCGTCACCGGCGACATGTTGAAGACCCCCCGTCCCAGCGGGATGGCGCCGCGCAATTCAATGATCGGCGTCATCGCCAGCAGCACTACCAGCACCGGTTCGGGCAGCGGCAGGTCTCGAATCCAGTCGGCTATCGATTCACGCACGTGGCGTTTCTAACAGGACTTCTCGGCGAAACCG
>CAMYJM010000058.1 GCA_947258635.1 uncultured Acidimicrobiaceae bacterium | reverse complement strand
TCGGTTGCCGCCGGGGGAAGACACGAGGTGAGGTCGCTCGGGTCGCCGCTTTGGCCGCCAGGCTCGGTTGCCGCCGGGGGAAGACACGAGGTGAGGTCGCTCAGGTCGCCGCTGTGCCCGCCAGGCTCGGTTGCCGTCGGGGGAAGACACGACGTGAGGTCGCTCCGGTCGTAGTCCAACGGGCCCGGCCGGCCGGCTAGCTGCCCTTGGCGATGATCGTCGTCACCGGTATCTGCGCAAACCGAGAGATCCGGCTGGGGAGGTCCGCCTCGAGCCACCGGGACGACCCGTCGGGGAGCATGGAGACGATGATCTCGTCGTAGGCGCTGCATTGCATCTGCAGCTCGACGGCCTGCAACGGATCGGGATCACCGAGGGCGCCCAGGGCACACGCCCCGGCGGAGCGCACGGTGGCGAGGGCAAACTTGAGTCGAGCCTTCGCCCCCTCCGTTCCGGCCTCGATGGCGCCCTCGTGGGCGGCCCAATCCGCCGAATAGCTGTCCCGGGCGGTGTCCGGCACGAGGAAGTGGAACAGGCTCTCGTCTGCTTCGGCACGCAGTAGCAATTCCTGGCGTAGCTGATGGCTCGCAAGGGTTTGGTTGGCGATTACAAGGTAGCGGCGCATTAGGACTCCCTTCAACAAGGTCACTCGTCGTACGAAGCCATGCCCCTCACCGCACTGCTGGCACGGTGGCTACCTCGGCATACTGGATGGCAGCATATGACAGATTCACGTTTTTGGCTAGGGCACCATCCGGCGGCAGCGCCCCGGGGCCGCCGTCAGCCGGTCGGCATCGGCGGCCAGGTGTCGGCCACCCGGTAGCCCCGCGGCCAGGGATCGGTCGGGTCGAGCGTCAAATGCCGGGTGCCGGTGATCCAGGCTCTCCCGCTGATTGACGACATGATTCCCGGCCGGTCGCCCACCCCACAATCATCGAGGATCGTGCCTTCGAACTCGGAGTCGATGATCGATGACATGATGAGCCGATCCCCCACCTGCATCCGGTTCTGGGCCCGTAGCGTCGCCATACGAGCCGACAGACCGGTCCCGGTCGGCGATCGGTCCAGCTTGCCGGGATCGATCACCGACGTGTTGCGCATCGTGAACGCGGCGCGCTCGGCATCGTGCGACAGCGGGCCGGCCAGCTGGCAGAACGAGATATGGGTCCATTCGGGATTGGTCGGGTGATGAAACCCCAGCTGCTCGTTCGCCGCCCGCGTGATCTTCCTCCCCACCGCCACGAGATCGGGAGCCTCGTCCGGGGCGATGGCGAAGCCGAGCGCCGCGGCGTCAACCATGACGAAGCTGTCCCCACCATATGCGGTATCGACGATGAGAGTGCCCAGTCCCTCCACCTCGAGCGGTGCCCCGAGCCGTGCCGCGAAGCTGGGCACGTTGGCGACCGTGATCCGCTCTGCCTTCCCGTTGCGACACGCCGCCACCACCTGCACCAGCCCACCGGGTGCCTCCAACGTCAGGCGGGTCTCGGGTTCGGTCATCGGCACGCGATCGGTTTCGAGCAGCACGGTCGCCACGCAGATCGAATTCGACCCCGACATGGGAGGAGTGTGCTCCGGTTCCATGATGATGAAACCGGCGGCGGCGTCGGGGTGCTTGGGCGGTACGAGGAGGTTGACGTGCCGGAAGAGCCCGCCACGGGGCTCGTTGAGGACGAAGCTGCGGAGGGCCTGGTCCCGGGCGATCCAGCGCGACTGTTCCCACAGCGTATCGCCCGGCGGCGGCTCAACCCCATCGCCCGGTGGCGGCTCAACCCCGCCCACGATCACGTCCCCGACCTCGCCCTCAGCGTGGCACCCGACGATCTCGATTCCACCCATCGCAGCCTCCCAACCGGAGTATCGGGCTTTGCCGCGCGCCTACTCGGCTGTGATCGTCACGCCGTGCTTCGGTCGCGGCTCGAGGGTGCCCTTGCCCGCGCTGTAATCGACCCACGTCAGCGACTCGTGGTCGGTCTCCTGCTCCTCCATGGTGATGCAGTTGTGCACGGGGCACACCAGGCTGCACAGGTTGCACCCGACACAGGCGTCTTCCTTGATCCACACCCGGGTCCGATCGCCGTGGCGCTCGGCGCCGATGGCCTGGTGGGCGCCGTCGTTACAGGCGATGTAACACAGGCCACAGCCGATGCAGGCCTCCTGGTCGATGTGCGCCTTGATGACGTAGTTGAGGTCGAGGTTCTCCCACTTCTGCAGCCGATCGACACTCCTCCCGCGCAACTCATTGACACTTGCCATACCCTTGGCGTCGAGGTAACCGCTGAGGCCGTCGATCATGCCCTCCACGATCCGGTATCCCCAGTGCATCACCGCGGTGCACACCTGGACCGTGGTCGCGCCGAGCAGGATGAACTCGGCCGCCTCCCGCCAGGTGGCAATTCCCCCGATGCCACTGATCGGCACGGTGCCGGCATCGGCATCCCGGGCGATGGCCGACACCATGTGGAGCGCGATCGGCTTCACCGCCGGCCCGCAATAGCCGCCGTGGCTCGACTGACCGGCCACAGTCGGCCGCGGGGCGAACGTGTCGAGATCGATACCGGTGATGCTGTTGATGGTGTTGATGAGGCTGATGGCGTCGGCCCCACCCGCCTTGGCCGCACGCGCCGGTTGCACGATGTCGGCAATATTCGGCGTCAGCTTGACGAACACCGGCTTGGTGGCGACCTCTTTGGCATAGCCGACGATGTCGCGGCAGTACTCGGGCACCTGCCCGATGGCGCTGCCCATGCCCCGCTCCGACATCCCGTGGGGGCAGCCGAAGTTCAGCTCGACGCCGTCGGCGCCGGCATCTTCGGCCTGGCGCACGATGCGTTGCCACGCCTCCCGAGTCGATTCCACCATGAGACTCACGATGAGCGCGTTGTCCGGGTAGCGACTCTTCACAGCCTCGATCTCGGCGAGGTTGGTCTCCAGAGGACGGTCGGTGATCAGCTCGATGTTGTTCAACCCCATCATCCGGTGGCCGTCGAGATCGACCGAGCTGTACCGCGACCACGTGTTCTCGATCGGCTCGCCGATGGTCTTCCACACCGCCCCACCCCAGCCGGCGTCGAAGGCGCGCGCGACCTGGTCGCCGGTGTTGGTGGGAGGCGCCGAGGCCAGCCAGAAGGGGTTGGGGGAGTCGATCCCACAGATGTTCACCGCCAGGTCGGCCATGGCGTTACCTCCTCAGTTCCTCGTCGATGCTGCGAGCGGCCGCCATTCCCTCGGCGACCGCGTTGACCACTTCCTTGCCCCCGTTGACGCAGTCGCCGCCGGCCCAGATCCCCGGTTGCGAGGTGCGCTGCTCATCGTCGACGATGACCCGGCCCCGCCCGTCGGTGGCCACATCGGGAAGCTCGGCGAGCAGCGACTGGCGGGTCGCCTGCCCCGTCGCCCGCAGCACCACGGCGGCGGCCACGTCGAAGGGCGGTTCATCGCTCGTGACCACGGCCGGGCGGCCGTCGGCCCCGGGGGCGCCCGGTTCGGTCCGCCGGCAGCGCATGGCCTCGACCTTGCCGTCACCGACAACGGAGTGGGGGGCGCTCCAGAAGCTGAAAGCCACTCCCTCGCGGCGCGCCTCGGCGACCTCATGGTGATAGGCAGGCATCTCGTCGGGCCCGCGCCGGTACACGACAACCGTCCGGGCGGCGCCGAGCCGCACCGCCAGCCGGGCGGCGTCGATCGCGGTGTTCCCACCGCCCAGCACGATCACTCTCTTGCCGGCAAAGGCGTCCGATGGGGTGGCGCCCGACTTGACGGCTTCGATCAGCTGCAGGGCGTCCTCGACCCCGGGAAGGGTCTCGCCGGGGATGCCCAGCACCGGGATGGCGCCGAGGCCGGCTCCAAAGAAAAGCGCGTCGAAGCCGTCGAGCAGCTCTGTGAAAGTGACGTCTTCGCCGACGACGGTGTTGTGGCGGATGGCGACGCCGAGATCCTGTAGCCAGGCGATCTCGGTGAGCGCGGCGGATCTCGGCTGCTTGTAGTCGGCAACGCCCCGCGTGTTGAGGCCACCCGCTTCGGCGGCGGCGTCGAACACCACCGCTTCGTGGCCCCGCAGGGTCAGCTCGGCGGCGCAGGCCAGTCCGGCCGGTCCCCCGCCGACGAGGGCGACCTTCTTACCCGTCGCCGGGGCGGGCGTGAACAGCTGAACGCCTCCCTGAACGACGGGGCTAGTGGCATAGGCCTGCAGCCGACCGATCGGCACCGGGCGGCCGTCGACGTCGTTGAGGACACACGCCCCCTCGCACAGCACGCTCGTGGGGCACACGTGAGCGCAAGAATCGCCGAGCAGGTTGGCCTCGAGGATCACCCGGGCGGCACCGCGGTCGTCCTGATAGGCAATACGCTTGATGAACCCGGGTATGTCGATAGCCGTCGGGCAGGCCCGAATACAGGGCGCATCCCAACACATCAGACAACGGTGGGCTTCGGCGAACGCGGCCGAGGGCGTGAGGCGCGGGCGGGGTGTCAGACTTGGCTTGACTACTGTCGTCATGGCCCAAGCCTAACGAGCGAGGTGAGGCTGAGCAGGGTATATGGTCATGACACCGGCGTCGGCGGCGGGATGTGACCGGCGGTGGGCGGCAGGTCGTTAGCCTCACAGGGTGGCCGCTCGCTTGTCTCCGTATTGGGTGTTTGGTGCCCTCACTGCCGCTCTGTCGGCGGGATACGGCGTGCTGTTCACGGTCGTCGGTGATTTCCGCGACGCGTACGGCATCACCGAAACTGCAATTGGGGCGGTCATCGGTGCCGGGTTCCTGTCCGGGTTCGTAGCCCAGGTCTTCATCGCCCCGATCGCCGATCGGGGGAGGGCCCGCCAGCTCATCGCGATCGGTGCCGCCGCCAACGTGGCGGGGCTCCTGATGATGGGCTTCGGCGAGAGCCTCAGCGTCATCCTGGCCGGGCGCATCGTCTCCGGCATCGGTATCGGCACCGCCGGCCCTGCTATCCGCCGGATTGTCATCCTGGCCGACCCAGCCAGCCTCGGGCAGAACCTGGGCCGGCTGTTGTCGGCCGACGTGTTCGGGTTCGCCCTGGGCCCCGCCGTCTCGGCGGGGCTCGTCGGCCCGATGGGTTTGGCAGCACCCTTCGTCGTCGTGGCGTCGGCAACGGCACTCCTGCTGCCGTTGACGCTCCTCGTCGGCGTTGCCGAGACCAAGGGCATCTCGCGACAGCGCCTGGCGCTGGACCTGCTTCGCAGTCGAGTCGTGACCGGCGCCGTCGCCCTCGGCGCCGCCGTGTTCCTGATGATCGGCGCCTTCGACGCCCTCTGGGACGTCGTCCACGAGGACCTCGGTACGCCGACATGGATGGCCAACCTCGGGATCAGCTTGTTCGCCATCCCGCTGGTCGTCCTCGGCCCCACCGGTGGCCGGCTGGCGCAGCGGATCGGTCCCTTTCGCATTGCGGCGCTGGGGCTTCTTGTCGGAGCCGTCTTCATGTTCATGTACGGCCGGCTCCCCTCGGGCAGCTGGATCTTCGGCGTCGCCATGGTCCATGCCATCAGCGACGGGCTGACCCATGTCGCCCCGGGCGTGGCGGTCGCCATGTCCGTCCCGGAGCAGCGCCAGGCCGGGGCCCAAGGTCTGATGGGAGCCGCCCAGGCTCTCGTGGCCGGGATCGCTGCGATCGCCGCCGGCGCCCTCTATGAAGGATCGGGACGCGCCGCCGCCTACACCGCGTCGGTGGCCGGCATGCTCGTGCTCACTGCCGTGGGGTTGGCGCTGGGGGCCCAGTTCTGGCGTTCCGGTCGCCATCGTACCGTCGCCGTAGCCGGCACCGGAACCGCCCCGGTCCCGCCCACGCCGGTGCAGCCACCCACACCGTTCTCTTAGCGGACGGTAAGGGCGTCTCGCCGGCAACCGCGGTCGCCCCACGACCTAGAGTCCATTCGTGGACACGTGGGACAGCGCAACAGCGTACGACCGTTTCATGGGCCGTTGGAGCGGCCTGGTGGCCCAGCGCTTCGTCGAGTGGTTGATGCCGGACCCCGGCCTCGCCTGGCTCGATGTCGGCTGCGGCACGGGATCCCTGCTCGCCGCCATCGACGCGCATGCCGAACCCGGACTCCTGTGCGGCACCGAGCCTTCGCCCGAATATGCCGCGGCAGCTCGTTCCCGGCTCGGGTCGAAAGCAGAAGTCACGCTCGGCGCAGCCGGGGCGCTTCAATACGACGACGGCGTCTTCGACATCGCCGTGAGCGGGCTCGTGCTCAACTTCGTGACAGAGCCGCTCCAAGCCATTGACGAGGTGCGCCGAGTGGTGAAACCTGGCGGCGAAGTGGCGAGTTACGTGTGGGATTACTCCGCGGGTATGGAGATGCTCCGAGTGTTCTGGGACGTCGCCGTCGAGCTCGATCCGACGGCGAAGGATCTCGATGAGGGCGACCGGTTCCCGCTCTGTCGGCCGGACGCCTTGCGCGACCTGTTCGGTGAGGCCGGTCTGGAGCGTCCCCGCACCACGGACCTCACGGTGAAGACACACTTCGGGGACTTCGACGAGTACTGGGGGCCGTTCGAGATGGCCCAAGGCCCCGCCGGCGCATATGTCGCATCGCTCGCTGCGGGCGCCAGGAACCGGCTCCGCGACCGGCTCCGGGACACCATCGGCAGCGGACCTCTGGTACTCGGTGCCCGGGCTTGGGCGGTAAGGGGCACCAATGTCGTGGAACAGGCCATACCGAGAGTGCCCCCGGCCGAGTGAACCCGGAGGAGCGGTGATCCATCGCGAGTCGGCGGAGGCCGGGCGAGCTGCGCCCGGCCTCCTCCATCCCGGCTGGTTACCTACCTCCGTTCGGTCCAATCGACTGCGCAGCCGCCGAAGCCCACGAGTGGGAGGTACTCGGCCCGCATCACCCTGAAGTCGTCGTTCGGGAAGCGAACGAAGAACATCCCATTGACCACGTCGTCAGATGACGTCACATGCCGCTCGAAGGCATCAGGCTCGTCGGTCACGGTAACGACGACCTTGCCGCCCGGAACCGGCTGCCCGTCGTCGCTGGTCACCACCGAACCGACCACGACGTTGCCGTCGTTGCTCAACTGCTCGAACTCGGTTGCCCGCCCCGTCGTCACCTGAATCCCCGCGCCACCAAGCAGCTCCAGGGCATGACGCGGCTTGTCGTATGGGTTCTCGGCATACGCATGCACGCCGAGATGGTTGGGTGTGCGCGATAGTTTCTCGATGCTGCGTTGATGCACCCGGCTCACATCGTCGGGAAACCGGTCGCTCTTCGGATCGATGGCGTACTCCACCATTACTTTCACATCTCGCGTTTGGCCGGGCGCGAGGCGGAGCCAAGTCGTGCTCACGTATGTGCGGAACAAGGGATTGGTCTGCTCCCCGATGATCCACACCAGCGTTGGCTTGTCGTAGGGGTTGCCCACTTGAACCATGGTTTCTTCCCGGGTCGAAGGTGAGCTCGTGGCCGTGTTGAATCGGTCGTAGTTCGTCTGGGCGACGTTGTTGAGCTCGGTCATCTCGACGATCGTCGGCGCCGTTGGCACGATGTAGAGCGGAATCCGCACTACTACGCAGAAGTGCCCGGTCGCGGGCGGCACCCACATCGTGCTGAACTCAACGGTCGCCCCGGCAGCGATATCGCGCACATCGGCGCTATGCAACGGGTTTTCTCCTTCGTAATCACTCGCCCGTTGCGGTCCCCCCAGCCGGGGCCGGCGGGCTGATCCGTCCCTGCTGGACGCGACATCGGGCGCTTGTCGGTGCCCGCCGCCACGGCTCCATTTACGGCGCCCGCCGCGGCTAAGGTGCCGCCCATGGACCTCCTGGGCGAGCTCTTTCGGCACAACACGATGATGAACCGGCAGTTGGTGGAGGCATGCCGGCCGCTGTCACCGGAGCAACTCGATACAACGGTTGACGGAACCTACGGCAGCATCGCCGCCACCCTGGTTCACATCGCCAACGCCCAGGTGGGATATGCGGCGCGCCTCCTCGACATCCCCAGGCTGGAGTCCCTCCCTGAGGATCCCTTCCCCGGCTTCGAGACGCTGGCGGCGCGGTTTGCCATCGGAGACTCCCAGCTGGAGGGAGCGGCCCAGAGCCCCTCGGATCGTGATGTTGAGGTGACTGGTGACGACCCGGTCGGAACCTGGCGGATGCCCGTGTCACTGTTCCTGGTCCAGGCCATCAACCACGGCACGGAACACCGCTCGCAGGTGGCGACGATCCTGACGCAGCTCGGCATCGAGCCGCCCGACATGGACGGCTGGACCTACTTCGACGCCAGCGGCCAGCTCATCCCCGTCTAGCTCTTCGATTGCGGCGCGACGAGCGCCGTCCGGTTCGGCCAGAATGGGGCCATGGCAGCCGCCGGGCATATCCATACGATGACGGCGACCGAACTGGGCGCAGCGTATGCAGCGGGTCGCGTCAGCCCGGTCGATGTCGCCGAGGCGTTGCTGGCCAGAATCGAAGTGCTCGACCCCGCCGTCAACGCGTTCTGCCATCTCGATCCCGCCACGACGATGGCCCAGGCCCGAGCCGCGGAGTCCCGCCACGCTGCCGGGGAACCGCTGGGCCCGCTCGACGGCGTCCCGGTAGCAATCAAGGACCTCTTCGCCACCCGCGGGTGGCCGATGCTCCGCGGCTCCCGGCTCACCGATCCGAACCAGGAGTGGACTTACGAGGCACCCTCGGTTGCCCGCCTCCGGGAGGCCGGCGCGGTGCTCATCGGTAAGACGACGACCCCGGAATTCGGGTGGAAGGGACTCACGGACGGCCCGCTCACCGGGATCACGAGAAACCCATGGGATCTGTCCACCACGCCCGGCGGGTCGAGCGGGGGAAGCGCCGCCGCCCTCGCCGCCGGCATGGCGCCCCTGGCTCTCGGCACCGACGGCGGCGGTTCGATCCGGATCCCCGGTGCCTTCACCGGGACGGTCGGCCTCAAGCCCACCTTCGGACGCGTCCCCAACGCCCCGATGAGCCCCTTCGGGACCCTCGCCCACGCCGGGCCGATGGCGCGGACCGTCGCCGACGCCCATCTGCTGTTTCGGGCGCTGGCCATCTACGACTCGAAAGACTGGACCGCCCTGCCCGACCCTGCCCGAGTTGCGGAGACGGCGACGGGAGTCGGCGGACTGCGGGTGATGTTCAGCCTCACGCTCGGCTCCGCCGCGGTCGACCCCGAGGTGGCGGCGCTGGTCACCCGGGCTGCGTTCCTGTTCGAGTCGCTGGGCGCCGAGATCGTTGCGGCCGATCCGGGCACGCCCGACGCCCGACCTATCTGGGAGCCGCTCTGGTACGCAGGGGCGGCGGCCGTCGTCGCCGGCCTCGACCCGGCACGCCTCGACGAGGTCGACCCGGGGCTCATCGAGATCGCCGCCACCGGCAACGAGCTGAGCGCACTCGAATACGTGCAGGCTTTCTCGGCGCGGGTCGATCTGGCCGTCGCTTTGGGGCGCACTCTCACCGAATACGACCTGCTGATAACCCCGACGATGCCGATCCCGGCCTTCCGGGCGGGAAGGGAGGTCCCGCCGGGATGGCCCCACCGGCGCTGGCAGACCTGGTCGCCCTTCTCGCTGCCGTTCAACCTGTCGCAGCAGCCCGCCGCCACCGTGCCCTGCGGGCTCACCGGGGCTGGCCTGCCGGTCGGCCTCCAGATCGTCGCCGCCAAGCATCGCGACGATCTCGTGTGGCGGGCCGCCGCCGCGTACGAAGCCGCCCGCTCCGGGGGCGACGACGTGTTCATGCGGCCCGTCGCGGCGCTAGGTACCTAGTTGTGCTGTCGCGATACGTTGGTGACACCTGTGGTTGTTGGCAGGCTCGGTTGGGGCAGTCCAGCCACCGCTGGTGCCTGCGGGTAACGGCGGCGTTCCGTTCTTGCGTACATCCTGGCCTATATGGGCCGTCAGATACGCAAGAATCTCGGTGATCGTTGACTCTCTGGAACATGCGTACATCCCGGCCTATGTGGGCCGTCAGATACGCAAGAACCGTGTCGGGCTGGGAACGACGCCCGAGTCCCACCGAGTGTCAACAACCTCCATGGACAACACACCTAGTCGGCATTCGGTTCTGCGCCGGTCCTAGCGCAACGGCTCACTCCCTGTGGCCAACATGAAGGCCTTGCGGAGGCTGGTGTCGTCGTTGGGCTTGGTGCGGGTGGGCCGGACGTTGCCGTCTTGGAGGCCCCACGCCAGCACGTCGGCGAGGTGCTCCCCACCGGCCCGCGACCACTCGACACCGCTCCATTCGTCGGCGTCGCGTTCGGCCAGGAACCGGTCCCGTTCAGCGTCGGTGAGGTTGGCGACGTCCCAGACGTGGCCCAGCTCGTGCAACAGGGTGAACTCGACGCCACACATGAAGACCGTGTAGTTTCCCGCACCGTATTCCAGGTAGCCGGCCCGCTGCTTGGAGGGGTCGTCGGGGTCGGCGCACCCCGCATAGTCGGCGAAGTACCACACCTCGACGGGGGGCAACTCGAGCCCGGCCCGCTCGAAGCGGCCCAGCGCCCACGCCACGCGGGCGACCTGGTCGGCGCTCTCGGCATAGACCGTGGCGCCGTCCAGGGCGATGGGGCGGCGGTGTGTTGGGGTCTCCCGAGCGGCTTCGTGTGAAAGGGCTTGAAGCGACTCGACTGCCTCGGGAGACCCCGAACCAGCCGCTAATGGCGGTGGCGACGCCGGGGCGGCGACCCCCGAGAAGGGCACCGCGAATACCAGCGTGGCCACAATGACTGACAGGAAGGTGGGGCGTGTATGACTCATACCCGCACCGTCCGGCAGAGGCCATTGCTCCCGGTTTGCGGCGGGTTTGCTTTCGGTTAGCTCGGTCGAGGGCGGGCCACCGGCTGGTCGCAGCTAGGTTCCGGTCCCCATCGCAACGCGGGATCGAGGCCGCCGCGCAGACTCTGCGCCGAATCACGGGAGTAGCGTCATATCAGACGCAGCGAGAAGGAGCCCCCCTGTGAGCTATCCAGCGACCTTCGATGTCGAGACCCCGGGTCAGATGGACAACTGGCGGCCCCTCGTCCAGTGGATCCTGGCGATTCCCCGAGATGCGAACCACCTCCTACGTGGGCCTCCTGTACACGGACTACCCGCCGTTCGACTTCACAGTTTCTTCGAGTGATCCCGGGCGCAGCCCCGTTACCGTCGACTTGGCGCCGGAGTTGACCGACCGGAACCGAGTGACCGTCGGGTTTCGGTTGATCTTGCTCATCCCCATCGCGATCTTTGCGGCCGTGATCCTCATCGCCGCCAATGGGTGTGGTTCGTCGCGATCTTCGTCGTGCTGTTCACCGGGAAGTGGAATTCCGGCATGCGCGAGTTCGTCGTGAAGGCCCTACGTTTGGGAATCAAAGTCAACGCCTACGCCATGATGCTGACCGACGAGTACCCGCCCTTCTCGCTCGAGGACTAGCGCGTCTTCTGCCGTCAGTCAAAGCCCATTCGGCGGACGCCCGGTTCACCCACGATGTGACGGACCGTCAGCCGGTCGCGGCCAGCAGAGCATTCGCCATGGGCTCGAGCCGGCCGGCGTCGTACGGTTGCTGCATTCCCAGAACCGCCACGTCGACTCCCGCTGCGCCGTAATGCATCGCTTGATCCGCCAGTTCCGCAGGGTCGGCGTCGGCAGGCCACCTCACATGAACCGAGCGGCGGATCTCGGTGGGATCG
>CAMYJM010000057.1 GCA_947258635.1 uncultured Acidimicrobiaceae bacterium | reverse complement strand
CCCATTGAGTGACAGCACGATCTCGCCGTATGTCTCACCGGTCTGGACTTCGAAACGGTCATCGGTCTCGAAGCCCGCCAGGAGCTCCGGCGCCGAAACCCCGGCGAGAATGTCGAGCTGATCGCCGAGCATCGCGTTGTTCAGCGCGTTGGGATCGTTGATGTATTTGAAGGTGACCTTCTCCAGCAGAGCCGGCTCCCCCCAGTAGCCGTCGTTGGCTTCGATGACGATCGAGTCGCCGACGGTCCAGGAGCCGAACTCGAACGGACCGGTACCCACCGGGCTGTTCTCGATCGTCCCGATAGCCGATTCCTCGAGAACCACCCCCGGGGACTGGGTAAGGAAGAAGAGCAGGTTGGCGCTGGGCTGGCTCAGAGTGATCACCACGGTCGTGTCGTCCACCGCTTCGACCGAGGCGATCGGAGCAAAGAACGACGCAAAGGGGTGCGCCGGTTCCTTGGTCAACACGTTGTTGATGGAGAACACGACGTCGTCGGCCGTCATCGGCTCTCCGTTGTGGAAGGTCACCCCGCCGTGGAGGTTGAAGGTGTAGGTGAGGGCATCGTCGCTGACGTCCCACGACTCGGCGAGCAACCCTGTGATCGAGCCATCCTGCTCCAGGCGGACCATCGTCTCATAGACGTTGTAGAGCAGCACCTGGGGGATCGCCGCGGCCGGGCTGGCCGTCAGATCCAGCGTCGGAGGTTCGAGCTGCAGCCCAATCGTCGCCTCGGTCGCCGCCGACACCGGAGCAGCGGTAGTGGTCGTAGCCTGCGTCGTCGTGGCAGTTGTCGGAGGTGCAGTCGTTGCGCTTTGCGTGGTGGCCGGGGCGGCACTGGACGTCGTGGTGTCCTCTGACGAATCGCCGCACGCCGTCGCCACAATGGCCAGAACCGCCAGGACCGCGATGATTCTGCGGTACCTCATAGGATCTCCTTCCTTCCCAGAACGGGGCACGGTAGCAGCGAGCTATGCCGCCGGCCCGAGAAATGACCCATCGAGCCGGGGAATCGCCGCCAGGAGATCCCGGGTGTACCGCTGCTGGGGTGAGGCGAAGACGTTGCCGACAGGACCGGTCTCGACGACCCGACCCTGCTGCATGACAAGGACCCGGTCCGAGATCTCGTGCACCACCGACAAGTCGTGAGAGATGAAGACCATAGTGAGATCGAAGTCCGCCTTGAGCTGATCGAGCAGGTCGAGGGTGATCGTCTGCACCGACATATCGAGTGCGCTCACCGGCTCATCGGCAATGAGCAGATCGGGCCCGGGCGCCAGGGCCCGGGCGATCGCGATGCGCTGCCGCTGCCCCCCGGAGAACTCATGGGGGTAGCGATCGCCCGTGTCGGCGGGCAACGACACGGCCGCGAGCAGCTCGGCGACCCGGGCGCGGTGGTCGCCGGCAATCCCGAGCGCCCGCAGCGGTTCGGCGACCACGTCCCGGACCAGCATCCGCGGGTCGAGTGAGCCCATCGGATCCTGAAACACGATCTGGGCGATCTCGCGCACCGGGCGCAAGTTCTTGCGTGCGGTCACATCGATTCCCTCGACCATGACCTGCCCGGACGTTGGCCGGATCAGGCCGAGCATGATGCGTGCCAGCGTCGACTTCCCCGAACCCGACTCGCCGACGATTCCGAGCGTCTCTCCCTTGAGAACGTCGAGAGATACGCCGTCAACGGCGTGGATCACATGATCCGGATCGCGCAACTTCCGGTGGCGCAGCCGGTAGGTCTTGCGAACGTCGCGCATCTCGACGATTGGCTCGCCGGGGGTGGCGGGCACATGTTTCGGAGGAACCCCGACCGACCGGCTCATCGGCGGCACGGCATCGAGCAGCTTGCGGGTGTAGGCATGAGCGGGGGACGAGAAGATCTCGGTCGCCGGCCCCTGCTCCACGATGGCCCCATCTTTGAGCACGATCACGTCTTCGGCAACCGAAGCCACGACCGGGAGATCGTGGGTGATGAGCAGCAGGGCGGCGTCGTTGGCGACTATCTGGTCGCGCAGGACGCGCAACACCTGGGCCTGGATGGTGACATCGAGCGCGGTCGTGGGCTCATCGGCGACAACGAGGTCGGGCCCGCACGACAGGGCCATCGCAATCATGGCCCTCTGGCGCTGACCTCCGGACAGTTCGTGGGGGAACGACCGGGCGCGGCGCTCCGGCTCGTCGATGCCGACGCTCCCGAGCAGCTCGACGGCGAGGGCGAAGGCGTCGGGGCGAGACATGTCCTGGTGCATCCGCAGTGGCTCGGCAATCTGCCGGCCGATCCGCATCACCGGGTTGAGAGCCGTCATCGGCTCCTGGAAGATCATCGACATGGCGCTGCCGCGCAGCGCCACCAGATCGCGCTCTGGACGGCTGAGGAGATCTTGCCCGTTGAGTGTCACGGTGCCCGTGGCGCGGAGCCCGTCGGGCAGCAAGCCGAGCATCGCCAGAGCGGTGATCGTCTTCCCGGAGCCGGACTCGCCGATGAGCCCGGTGCGGCTGCCCGGGGCCAAACTGAAGGAGGCACGGTCGACAATGACTGTCGACCCGGCAAAGACACTGAGGTCATCGACTTCGATGAGCGGAGCAGTCATGTGCGCCGCACCTCCAACCGCGGGTCGAGGGCGTCACGCAGCCCATCGCCGAGAAGGTTGAACCCGAGCACCGTCACCGCGATCGCTACCCCCGGCCAGATCGCCAGGCGGGGAGACAACTGCAAGAACGTCTGGGCATCGCGCAGGCTGCGACCCCACGACGGAGTCGGCGGCTGGGTGCCGATGCCGAGAAATGACAGGGCGGCCTCGGCGAGGATCGCCAGCGCAAAGAGAATCGTCATCTGCACGATCAACACCGAGGCAATGTTCGGCAGCACATGGCGCACGAATATGTATGCGTTGCCGCGCCCATAGCTGCGGGCAGCGCTGACGAAGTCGAGCTGGAAGACGCTGAGGGCGGCACCGCGCGTCACCCGGGCGACGATCGGGACATAGGCAATCCCGATGGCGACCATCGCCGAACCCGTTCCCGGGCTGACGGCCGCCACCAGGAGGATGGCAAGCAGCACCGGCGGGAAGGCGTATACGACGTCCGATGCCCGCATGACCACGTCCTCGACCCATCCCCGCCGGGCGGCCGCAAAACCGCCGATCGGGATGCCGATCGCCACGGCAATGCCGACGGCCAGGATCCCAACGAACAAGGCGGTGCGGGCGCCGACCATGATCCCGCTGAGCAGGTCGCGCCCGAATTGATCGGTCCCCAGCAGGTGCCCTTGCTCCCCGGCTCCGAGCAGGCGTTTGGAAGCATCGATGCGCTCGGGGTCGAACGGGGTCCACACGAAAGAGACGAGCGCAACGGCAATCACCGTTAGAACGATGCCGAGCCCCAGACCCAGGTTGAGCCGCCGCCAGCGACCGCGGCGCCGCTCGGTGGGGGGTGTCTCCGCGGAAGCTGCCCGGTCCGTCATTGTTCGCTCACCCGCGGGTCGATGAGCCGGTAAGTGAGATCGACGGCGAGGTTCAAGCCGAGTATCAGCACCGCGATCGTGAAAGCCCCCCCCTGCACCAGCGGCAGGTCACGCCGGGTGATGCCGTCGAGGAGCATCTTGCCCAGCCCCGGCAAGACGAACACCGACTCGATGACGACCGTGCCGGCCGTGAGCGCGGCGAACTGGAGCCCGAGAATCGTCAGCACCGGGATGGCCGCGTTGCGCAGCCCGTGGCGCCACAGCGCCGCCGATCGGGTGAGGCCCTTCGAACGGGCAGTACGGATGTAGTCCTCTCGCAGCGTCTCGAGCACTGCCGAGCGCACGTAGCGGGTGATGATGGCCGACTGGACGATCGCCAGCGACACCGCCGGCAGGAACAGCGACTTCAGCGACTGAAACACGGATACGTCCCAACCGGGAAAACCACTGGCCGGGAACCAGCGATAGCCGACGGCAAAGACCGTCACGAGCAGCAGCCCTGCCCAGAAGGCCGGTACGGCGAGGCCGAGTTGGCTCACGATCGATACGACGTTGTCGCCGAATCGTCGGTGCCGGGCCGCGGCGTAGACCCCGAGGGGAAACGAGATGAGGACCGTCAGCGCCATCGCCATCACCGCCAGCGGAATGGTCACCTGCAGCCTGTCGATGATCTGCGGCGTTATATCCTGACCGCTGAACGGGGACGTCCCCAGGTCGCCACGTACGGCCCCGCTCGCCCACTCGAGATATTGCACCGGAAGAGGTCGGTCGAGCCCGAGCTCTGTCCGCAGCGCGTCGACCGCTTCAGGCGTCGCCTGAGTGCCGAGCATGACCTGCGCCGGGTCGCCCGGAAGGATCGACATGACGGTGAAGACGAGAACCGACGCGGCGAAAACGCTGAACGCGAAGACCCCCACTCGCCTGATGACGTACACGTTGCTGACCCGCCCGGTTTTGGTCGGCAATGCTAGACATCGCGTTCATCGCCGCGCCCAGCACGGGCCGCCGGTAGCCGACTCGTGGCGAGCACCGGCCCATGCCTAGCCTGTGCCGATGACCGATCTACAGCGATTCTCATCATTGTTCGACCTCGCCGGCAAGCGCGTCATAGTGATTGGGGCGGGGAGCGGCATCGGGGAGGCCGGGGCCTTCGCTCTGGCCGGCCATGGCGCCGAGGTGCTGTGTGCCGACGTTTCGGAAGAGGCGGCCTCCCGGGTGGCGGCCGCCATCGTCGATGGCGGCGGCGCGGCAACGGCGGCCTTCGTGGACATCGGCGATGCAGCTTCGATCAACGAGCTATTCGAATCTCACGGGCACCTCGACGTCCTCATCACCACTCCCGCCATCAACGTGCGTAAGCGCCTCCTCGAGGTCACCGAGGAGGAGATCATGCGTGTTGTCTCCCTCAACCTCGTCGGAGCCTTCCACGCCATGACCGCCGCCGGGCGCCGCATGGCGGAATCAGGCGGCGGCTCCATTGTGGCGATCTCGTCGATTCGATCCCAGGTGGTCGAGCCCGGGCAGGGGGTGTACGCCGCCACCAAGGCCGGGGTTCTCCAGATGGTCCGCACCCTGGCCGCCGAACTGGGGCCGCAGGGAGTACGGGTCAACGCCCTTGCCCCCGGCGTCGTTGAAACCCCCCTCACCGAACAGATCAAGAGCCATCCCGACTGGTACGAGGCCTACGCTGCCAAAGGAGCCCTGGGACGCTGGGCGCAGCCCATCGAGATGGCCGGTCCCATCGTGTTCCTCGCCTCGGAAGCGTCCTCGTTCGTCACCGGCTCCCTGTTGGTGGCCGATGGGGGCTGGCTGGCGGTGGACGGCCGCTTCACTCCCCCGCTATGAGCCGGATCCCCGACGGCATGCTGACTTCTGTCGCCGGAATCGAAGTCGGCCACTGGACGGACCCGCGTGCGATGACCGGCTGCACGGTGATCCGGCTCCCGGAGCCCAATGTCATCGCCTGCGAGACCCGGGGCGCCGCTCCCGGATCGCGTGAGACCGCATTGCTCGAGCCGGGGATGGCCGTCGAGCAGGCCCAGGCCATAGTGCTTACGGGCGGCAGCGCCTTTGGGCTGGCCGCCGCCGACGGCGTGATGCAAGAACTCGAGGCGGCGGGGAGGGGCTACCCCACCCCGGCGGGCCCGGTGCCGATCGTGCCCGCCGCCGTCATATATGACTTGCTGGTCGGCGACGGCTCGGTACGCCCAACGGCCGCCGCCGGCGCCGCGGCTTACCGTGCCGCCACGGCAGACCCCGTCGAACAGGGCAGAGTCGGTGCCGGCACCGGCGCCACCGTGTCGAAGTGGCGGGGCACTCCGCAACCTGCCGGGATTGGGTCCGCCGCCATCGAGATCTCCGGGGTCACAGTCGGAGCGCTGGTGGCGCTGAACGCGCTCGGCGACATATTCAGCCTCGAAGGCCAGTCGCTCACCGGCGGGTCGCACGACGCGATTCCGCTGGCCATCGCGCCCCCGGCCGGCGAGAACACGACGCTGGGGGTGGTCGCCACCAACGCCGCGTTGACGCGGGTCGAGCTGACCCGGCTGGCCGTGCGGGCCCAGGACGCCTTTGCCGCCTGCATTCGGCCGGCCCATACCAGATTCGACGGTGACACCGTTTTTGCCGTTTCGTGCGGTGATCGCACTGCGCTGGTCGACAACGTCGCCGAGGGCGCTTTCGAGGCGGTGGGTCGATCAATCGAGGCGGCAGTCAGCCACAGCCGGGGCTGATACGTCACCGGCAAACGCATCGCGGCGGCTCCAGCAGTAGATTCTCTGCCAGGCGGGACGCAGTCCCGCAGTGACTCAATGGGAGGAGTCCATTCATGGCATTTATCGCGCACATCGCCGGCGACCTCAAAGAAGGTAAGGCTCACGAGTTCCAGCAGTGGCTCTCTGAGAACGAGAAGGACCTTGCCAACGCCCACCCGGAAGGCACCAGGTACATCGGCACCTACTTCTCGATCTACGGCAACCGGTCGGCCGGGTCGGTGCACACGTTGGTGGAGATGGATAGCTACGGCGCCCAGGACGCCATGGCCGCCGCCGGTAAAGATCCGGATTCGGTGTACGGCAAGCTCGTCAACGAGGTAGTGAACTTCTTCGATCAGCAGTCGGACAACTACACCCAGGCGCTCTACAAGGCCGTCACGGACGCCACCCTGTACGGCGACGACTAGGAAGGCTGAGCGCTTCTTGGGCTTGCAGCTACCTCGTCAATGAGCGATCGGGTGGCTGCCGCAATGCCCGGGGCGGTGGCGATGAACCCGTCCATCGAGGTATCGCGCTGGTTGAAGCGCACCGGCTCGTAGTCGAGGCCCATGACGGTGCCGCCGGCGGCGGCCACGAGGGCGGCCCCACCGGCAACATCCCACTCGTTCTTGGGGACGAGCGTCCAGGTGGCGTCGGCACGGCCGGCAGCTACCAGCCCGAGCTTGTAGGCGATTGAGCCCATGTTGCGCACCGCGATCGGCGTGCCGAAGAACGGTGACCACTCGCCACGCTTCACTTCGGACCGGCTGGCCAGCACCAGGGCACCCCGGATGTCGGCGCGCCCGGTGCAGCCAACGGGCTCACCATTGAGGGTGACGCCGTCGTCGACCGAGCCGACGATGCGGTGCCCGTTGGCGACACTGAGGATCCCGCCGGCCACGGGCCGGCCGTCGACGACCAGCGCCACCGAGACACACCACTCCGGAATTCCCATGACGAACTCCCGGGTCCCGTCGATCGGATCGACGATCCACACCCGGGAGCGGTCGAGACGGCTCGAGTCGTCTGCGGTCTCCTCGGACAGCCACCCTTCCCCGGCGCTCGGCAGCGCGGCGCGGAGCGCCGCGTCCACGGCGACATCGGCCGCGGTCAACGGATCGTCCCCGTGCTTCATCTGGGCCGCCACCTCGCCCGGAGTGAACGCCTCCAGAGCCTGCGCCGCAAGGTCCAGAGCGCGGTGGATCCGGGGGAGATCGTCCGGGTGCGTTATTCGCGCCGGAGTGACCCGCGCCGGTGTCGTCCCACTCAAGAGCCGCTCCTAAGCGACGATGTAGCCGTGCTCGACCAGATAGTCATACACGGTCCGGGCAGCCTCGTCGACGCCGATATCGGTGGTGTCGATGACGATCTCGGCGTCCGCAGGCACTTCGTACGGATCCGAGATCCCGGTGAACTCGGGGATGATGCCGGCCCGAGCCTTGGCATAGAGGCCCTTGCGGTCCCGGCTCTCACACACCTCGAGAGGTGTTGAGATGTGGACCAGCACGTATCCCCCTTCGGCCGAGATCGTCGCCCGGTTGACGGCGCGCGCCGCCTCGTACGGGGCGATCGGGGCGCAGATGGCCACTCCGCCGGCCTTGGTGATCTCGGAGGCGACGTAGCCGATACGCATCACGTTGGTGTCGCGGTCCTCCTTGGAGAAGGTGAGGCCCTTGCCCAGGTTCTTTCGAACGAGATCGCCGTCGAGCATCGATACGGAACGGCCGCCCTGCTCGAGCAGCTTCACCATCAGCGCGTTGGCGACGGTGCTCTTGCCGGAGCCGGACAGCCCGGTGAAGAACACTGTGTAACCCTGCTTGTCGCGGGGCTTGGAGGTCTTGCGCAACTCCTCGACGACTTCGGGGTACGTGAACCACTCCGGAATTTCGGAGCCGTCGGCCAGCTTGTCACGCAGCTGCGTGCCCGAGATGCTGAGGTACTCGGTCCCCTCGGCGATCTCGTCGATCGGCTGGTAGTTGTCCGCCGCCGGCACATACACCATCAGCTTGAAGGGGACCAGCTTCACGCCGAGCTCCTCTTCGTACGAGACGACCAGGTCGGAGGCCTCGTAGGGGCCGTAGAAAGGCTCACCCGCGGAGTCGCTCCCCGGCCCGGCGTGGTCGCGGCCGACGATGAAGTGGGTTACACCGTGGTTCTTGCGGATGATTGCATGCCACACGGCTTCACGGGGACCGCCCATGCGCATCGCCAGCGGCAACAGGGCCAGCGCGGCGGTATCCGGCGGGTAGCGCTCCAGGATCCTGCGATAAACCCGCACCCGGGTGTAGTGGTCGACATCGCCCGGTTTCGTCATGCCGACGACGGGGTGAATCAGCAGATGGGCCCCGGTCTCGGCCGCGGCCCGCATGGTCAACTCGACGTGAGCGCGATGCATCGGGTTACGCGTCTGGAAGGCGACCAGCTTGTCCCACCCCTTGGCGACGAACTCGGCGCGCATCTCCGCCGGAGTGCGCCGCAGGCTCTGGAAGTCATAGTGATGAGGCAGCTGGATGCCGGCCAGCGTGCCTCCGACATAGTGGGTATGGCCGATCGTCATCAGATAGTTGACTGCCGGATGCTCCAGGCTCGTGGAGTTGAATACCTTCTTGGCCTCGGCCTCGCGGTCGGGCTCCCACACGTCGCCCACGGTGAGCACGGCCAGCATGACGCCCTCGGGGTCGCGTAGCGCCACTTCGTCGCCGGTGCTGAGGCCGGCAGCGATCTCCGCGGTGACATCGAGCGTGACCGGTATCGGCCACAAGGTCCCGTCGGCAAGGCGCATCGTGTCGCACACCGACTCGTAGTCGGCTCGATTGAGGAACCCCCGCAACGGCGAGAATGCCCCCGTGAGCAGCAGCTCCAGGTCATTCATCTGGCGTGGTGTCAGATCCCAGGAGGCGTACTCCATGGAATGGGATTTGATCTCGCCGGCAGTGGCCCCGTCGACCATCAGATCGACGAGCTCCCCGCCATGGGGCTCGATGAGGTTTGCGGACACAGTTTCTCCTTCTCGGATCATCGGAGGCAGACAAAGAAAAAGCGGCGCGGCTCCCGGCCCAACGCCTCCGCTAATGCTAAAGGGGATCGGCCCGATTGACCAGTCCAAGGGGATGTCGAGGTCGCTAAGGTCCCGGGCAACGCTGCCCGGGGAAGCTCAAGACTCTGCCGAAGAACGCCGATTTCGCAATGGTGATCGTGAATCGCCGGCTCACAACGTTGCTGCTCGCCGTCGTTGCCCTCGTTGCCACTGTGGTGACGCCGGCCGCGGCAACCGAGGCCGATGTCGTCATCGAGGGAGGCGGCTGGGGCCACGGCATCGGCATGTCCCAATACGGCGCGTACGGCCAGGCGCTCGAGGGCCAGACCGCCGAAGAGATCGTGGGTCACTACTACGAAGGCTCGAGCACCGGGCAGATCAACGACCAGGTCGGCGCCTCACACTTCCTGGCAGCAGATGCAACCCCATTGTGGGTCAACCTTCTCGCCGACCAGACGATCTTCCAGTTCGAGGCTCGCAACGGCACGCTGACTGCGTGTCATGCCGGATCGGGAGGCTGCAAGAACAAGGTCAATCCGGGGGAGGTGTGGCAGTTCGTCACCCTCGGCAACGGCAAGTGCCGCTTTGAGGCCGACGGTGTCGCGGTGACCGCGGCCGGTCGCTGCCGGGGAGCGGTGACCGGGATGTCACCCACAGGCGCCCAGATCGAGATGAGCGGTCTCCGGCCGACACGCGACGAATTCGCTCGCGGCACGGTGCGACTGCGCACTCCGAATGCCGGCACGTCGTTTCACGTTTCGCTCGAGATCGGCCTCGAGGCCTACCTGTACGGCCTGGCCGAAGTGCCGTTCACGTGGCAGTCCGAGGCTTTGCAGGCCCAGGCGCTCGCCGGGCGCACCTATGCCGCGTGGAGAGCTACCGCGGCTGGACCAACGAAACAGCCCCGGCCTTCTCCAATTGGCAGGAGGCTGTCGACACCACGGCCGGCACCGTGATCACCCACCCGGAGGCCAGCCAGTCCAACGTCGTGGCGGCGTTCTACTCGTCGTCGACGGGCGGCCGCACGGAGAACATCCATGATGTTTGGGGAGGCAGCCCCGTCAACTACCTCCGGACGCAGCCCGACCCGTGGTCGCAGTATCCCGAAGTGAACAACCCGTTCGGGCACTGGGCCTATCCGTTCTCCGAGAACGACCTCGCAACGGAGCTGGGCGTCGACAAGGTCGACGGCATCGAGATCGTCGGGAGATTCGGCTCGGGGACGCCGTCCAAGATCAACATCTACGCCCGCACCGGCGACATCCCGCAGACGATCGCCAAATCCGGCCCGCAACTCTTCACCATGCTCCAACTCCGCGGTCGCAACATCTCCGGCTTCGACTACGGCGCGGTGCCTGCGGTCGGGGGAGACTTCACCGGCGACGGCCGCGCCGACGTTGCCATGCCGGTTGCCTTCAACAACGCGTGGTGGGTGGGGACATCCACACCCGGTGAGTTCGAGATGGATGCCTGGTACAACCACACAGCAACGGCGACAACATCGACGATGTCGCCGCCCTCCAGGCGACGACCGGCAAGTTGCTGGTGGGCCTCTCTTCCGGATCAGAGTTCAACTTCGCGGCCTGGGCCCAGCACGGCACCGCAGACCGCTGGGGACCGCTTCTCGTCGGCGACTTCACCGGCGACGGCACCGATGACCTGGCCGAATACGACAACACCGCAGGGCGCTGGCTGGTGTACCACTTGAGTGGCACCGACGTGAGCGGAGCGGTCTGGTACGACTTCCCGGTGACCAACCCCAACTGGGGCGGCCACGTCGTCGGTGACTACAACGGGAATGGGCGGGACGACATCCTCTCGTGGAACGCCACAACCGGTGACCTCATCGTGCTCTTCAGCAATGGCAGTGGCCTGACGCCGCGCCCATGGCAGAGCTTGCCGAACAATGGTGCCTGGCAACATCTCCAAGCTGCCGACTTCACCGGCAACGGCCGCGACGACCTCGCGGCCTACGACCCGGTGGCCGGCACCTGGTGGATCGTGCCGGGCCGGGGCAGGCTCACAGGACGTATGCCCGCCGCCTGGTTCACGTTCGCCAACCCTGATCAGGGCCTGGGAGCTCAGATTGCCGGCGACTTCAACAGCGACGGCAAGGCCGACATCGTGGCGTACCGCACCGTCAACGGAGCGCTCAAGCTGCTCGCCTCAAACGGCTCGCAATTCCGGAGGAAGTCATGGGGAGCTATCGCAGCCCGGGATCGGATAACGGCCATGCTCGCCCTCGACGCCAACGGCGACGGCAACCTCGACCTCGCTGCCTGGGACGACTCCGAGCGCTTGTGGCGGGTGGCGCGCAGCACGACGACCCGGTTCAAGGTCTCCCGCTGGGGCCACTTGCTGAAGTGACCCCGTGTTGTCCGACGGACTCTCGAGCTACTGGTTGGTCGGGAAGCCCAGATCGACACCGCGGTGCATCGGATCGGGCCAGCGGGCGATCACAACCTTCTGGCGCGTGTAGAAGGACACGCCGTCGGGGCCGTATATGCCGTGGTCACCGAAAATGGACTTCTTCCAGCCTCCGAAGCTGTAGAAACCGAGCGGAACCGGGATCGGTACGTTGACGCCGACCATTCCGACTTCGATCTCGTTCTGGAACTTGCGGGCGGCTCCCCCATCGTTGGTGAACACTGCGGTCCCGTTGCCCCACATGTTGTCATTGATCATACGAATCGCCTCGCTGTACGACTCGGTACGCACGACTGAGAGCACCGGTCCAAAGATCTCATCCTGGTAGATCTTCATGTCCGGGGTCACGTGGTCGAACAGGCTGGCTCCGATCCAGAAGCCGTCCTCGTATCCTTCCGGGCTGAACCCACGTCCGTCGGCCACCAATGTGGCGCCCTCTTCGAGCCCGGTGTCTACATAACCGGCAACTCGGTCGCGGTGCTCACGCGTGATCAGCGGGCCCATCTCGGCACCGGGGGTGTCGCCGGGCGCAATGGCGAGCTTCGCCATGCGCTCCTGGACCATAGGGATCAGCTTGTCGGCGGCATCTCCGACTGCGACGACGACCGAGACCGCCATGCAGCGCTCCCCCGCCGAGCCGTACGCGGCGGATACCGCGGCATCGGCGGCGAGGTCCATGTCGGCGTCGGGCAGCACGATCATGTGGTTCTTGGCCCCCGCCAGCGCCTGGACTCTCTTGCCGTTTGCCGTGCCGGTCGAATAGACGTACTGCGCCACCGGCGTGGAGCCGACGAAGGAGATCGCCTTCACATCGGGATGCTCGAGCAGCCGATCGACGGCCACCTTGTCGCCGTGAACGATGTTGAGGACACCCGGTGGGAGCCCGGCCTTCTCGAACAGCTCGGCGGCCAACATCGACACCGACGGATCCTTCTCCGACGGCTTGAGCACAAACGTGTTCCCGGCAGCGATGGCGATCGGGTACATCCACATGGGGACCATCGCCGGGAAGTTGAAGGGAGTGATGCCGGCCACCACGCCGACGGGTTGCCGAATCGTGTATGTGTCGACGCCCCGCGACACCTGCTCGGAGAACTCGCCCTTGATGAGATGCGGTATGCCGGTGGCGAATTCGATGACCTCGAGGCCGCGGGTCACTTCACCCCGAGCATCGTCGAGAGTCTTGCCGTGCTCGGCGGTGAGCAATTTGGCCAGGTCGTCGAGGTGCTTCTCGACGAGATCGCGAAACTGGAACATGATCCGGGCCCGCCGGGTCACCGGGGTGTCGCGCCACTCGAGGAAGGCGGCCGCGGCCGAGGCGACGCCCCGGTCTACTTCGGCGACGCTCGCCAGGGCAACTTCGGCGCTCTTGAGCCCGGTGGCCGGGTTGTAGACGTCGCCCCGGCGTTCGGGGGCGCCGTCGTGCAACTCGTTGTCAATCCAATGCCGGATCAGGTTCATGGGGCCTCCGCATGTTGATAGCGTCACCAGGGGTTGGTGCCAGGATACCGGGTCCGACGCGGTCAGTTTCAGTCTGGTGGCGGGCGCGGAATCACCTCTGGGTTCACGGAGGCGGGCAACGGACGCCCGGCAAGAGCGGCCGCGATGTTGTCGGCAGCCAGATTCGCCATGGCGATTCGAGTGCGGGCCGTTGAGCTTCCGAGATGCGGGATGACAAATGCGTTCGGCAGGTCCAGCAACGGGTGATCGGCCGGCAGCGGCTCCGGATCGACGACATCGAGGCCTGCCGCGCCGATTCGGCCGGAGCGCAGCGCGGCGACGAGAGCGTCCGTGTCGACGGTGGCCCCGCGTGAGATGTTGACGAGCGTGGCAGTCGACTTCATCGCGGCCAGGGCCGTCTCGTCGAACATGTGGTGGGTTGCCTCCGACAGCGGCACGGCAATGACGATGTGATCGGCGGTGGCTAGCAGTTCAGCGAAATCGACCTGGGTAGCTGCCAGGTTCTTGGCCGCAGCGCCGGCACGCCGGCTGGTGAAGATGACCCGCATGCCGAAGCCGGCGGCCCGCCGGGCCACGGCCTCGCCGATCCGCCCGAGTCCCACTATGCCAAGCGTCGATCCGTGGATTTCCTCGCCCCACAGGAGATTGGGCTCCCACCGACCCCAGCGGCCCTCCCTGACGTAGTCGACTCCTTCACGAAAGCGGCGGGCGGCGGCGATCAAGAGCCCGAAGGCGGTGTCGGCAACCGTTTCGGTCAAGACGTCCGGGGTGTGGCCGACCGGGATACCGCGGGTAGAACACGCGGCGACATCGATGTTGTCGTGGCCGACCGCCATGTTGCTCACAACCATGAGCCCGGGAGACCGGCTCAGGAGCTCCTCATCGATGCGATCGGTGAGCATCGAGTACAAGGCGTGGGCATCGGCAACCCGAGCGAGCAAGTCGCCCCGCGGCATGGTCTCGTCACCGGTCCACAGGTCGACGTCACCGAGCCGGGACAGCCGTTCGATGGCTGCTCCCGGGGGTCGGTAGGTGACGAGGATCTTGGGCACAGCCACATGAAAGCACCCGGCGCCGGGGAATGGACTGGACCTGCCCGCTAGTCGCTGTCTTTGTTCTTGCTTCTCAGCATGCGGGCGCGGAACCCTGCCATCGAGGACAAGCCCTCGGAGTCTTCGGATGGAGTCTCCGTGATACGCGGCAGCTTGGCCGACTGCCGGGCATATCGGGTCTCGCCGGCGCGGCGGCGAACAAAGCCGGCGTTCTCGGCCGCCGCATCGGCGGTCTCATCGACGGGGCCCTCCTCGGCGGCGGGTGCGGGGCCATCATCGGCATCGGGCGGTTCCACCATCGATCCGGCCATCGGCACTGCGGCCGCCGTGGGCTCATGATCGAAGTCGGACTCGAGCTCGGCCTCGAGCTCGGCTCGGGCCAGACGCAGACGCTCCGCCATCGCGATAGGCAGCACCTGAGCCGATTCACCCGAGTCG